>JAFAMT010000008.1 GCA_019233085.1 Herbaspirillum sp. | reverse complement strand
GGCGAGGAAGGCCCTGTGATCGTCAATGCGCACTGCAATTTCCGGCGCCAGATGAAGTATCCGGCCAGCATCGTGGTCCAGATGTTCGCCGGGCACCTGGGGCGCACGAGTGTGGAAACTACGTACGTCATCCGGGACGCTGGCGATGAGCAGATCATTTATGCTGACGGCAGCGCAAAAATCGTCTGGGTTGATTTCAAGAAAGAGAAGTCCACGGCGCTGCCCGATTCACTGCGACACTTGCTGACAAGCTTGTAAGTTTGGCGCAAGGAAACTGCGACAGAATCGGCCCGACACTCCCGCAAGCATCCGCCACAGAGCGGAGGGAGCAGAGAACCCGTTTCTTGACGAAGCGGGTTCCAAAGAGCTTGGACCGTCCCCGACGGGCCAGCCGACAATTACATTCTGGAGGATGACATGACCTACAAGACCCAGGCCTTCGTGGCCGCAGCCCTGATGACGCTGGCGATGTCTTCGCAAGCGGCAGATCCCATCAAGATCGGCGTGTCCGGTCCCTACACCGGCGGTTCGGCCCCCATGGGGGTATCCATGCGCGACGGCGTCAAGCTGGCCGTGGCCGAGATCAATGCCGCCGGCGGCGTGCTGGGCCGCCCGCTGCAGGTGGTGGAGCGCGATGACGAAGCCAAGAACGAACGCGGCGTGCAGATCGCCCAGGAACTGATCAACAAGGAAAAGGTGGTCGCCACCGTCGGCTTCATCAATACCGGCGTGGCCCTGGCTTCGCAACGCTTCTACCAGGAAGCCAAGATCCCCGTGATCAACAACGTGGCCACCGGCACCGTGATCACCAAGCAGTTCGAGAAGGACAAGGACAACTACATCTTCCGCACCTCGGCCGCCGACAAGATCCAGGCCAAGATGATTGCCGATGAAGCCGTCGACAAGCAGAAGTTCACCAAGGTCGCCATCCTGGCCGACTCCACCAACTACGGCCAGCTCGGCCGTGAGGATCTGGAAAAGGTGCTGGCCGAGAAGAAGATCACCCCGGTGGCCGTCGAGAAGTACAACATCAAGGACGTCGACATGACGGCCCAGTTGCTCAAGTCCAAGCAGGGCGGCGCCCAGGCCGTGCTGACCTACGGCATCGGCCCGGAACTGGCGCAGATTGCCAATGGCATGGAAAAGCTGAACTGGCACGTGCCCATCATCGGCAGCTGGCCGCTGTCCATGGGTAACTTCATCGACAACTCCGGCAAGAACGGCAATGGCGCCCGCATGCCGCAGACCTTCATCCAGGACGGCAACACACCCAAGCGCAAGGCCTTCATCGAGGCCTACCAGAAGACCTACAAGGTCGACCGCATGCCCTCGGCCGTCTCCGCTGCCCAGGGCTACGACTCCATCCTGCTGCTGGCCGCCGCCATCAAGCAGGCTGGTTCCACCGATGGTGACAAGGTCCGTGCTGCACTGGAAAACCTGAACACCAAGGTCGAAGGCGTGGTCACCACCTACGACAAGCCGTTCACCCACGACGATCACGAAGCCATCAAGCCGGCCAACGTGGTGATCGGCGAGGTCAAGAACGGCCGCGTCGTGCTCGGCAAATAAGAGTCGACGCCGTCCTTACGCACAGTAGTCGAAGAGGCCAGTCCTTGCGATCCGGGGGCTGGCCTTTTTTACACGAACTGTTGACGAAATCCTAACGGTCCGCCGCGTCGGCACCGCGGTCTCGTCGCAGCTCCATGCCGCCACCCGGCGGTAGCCGCTTCTTGGGAAACACAATGGACATCCTCTTACAACTGGTCTTCTCCGGGATCGCGCTGGGCATGATCTATGCCGTCATCGCTTTCGGTTACCAACTGACCTTTGCCACTTCCGGCACGCTCAATTTCGGCCAGGGTGAAGCCCTGATGCTGGGCGCGCTGGTGGGCCTGTCGGTCGTGGGCAATATCCACGGCGGACCTTACCTCAACTACTGGCTGATGATCCCCATCGTCCTGGTCTTCGGCGCGCTGCAAGGCATGTTCGTCGAATGGATAGGCGTGCGTCCGGCCATCAAGATCAAGTCCGAATTCGGCTGGATCATGTCCACCATCGCGCTGGCCATCATCTTCAAGAACGTCGCCGAGAACATCTGGGGCAAGGACGACCTGCCGTTCCCCTCGCCGATCTCGGGGGCACCGTTCCAGATCCTGGGCGCCAACGTGCAGCCCATGCAGGTGCTGGTGGTGGTGGGCGCCTTGCTGATCATGGCGGCGGTCGAATTGTTCAACCGCAAGTCGATCTACGGCAAGGCCGTGGTGGCCACCTCCAATGACCGCGATGCGGCCGGCCTGATGGGCATCAATACCAGCATGGTGATCACCTTCTCCTATGCGCTGTCATCGGCCACAGCGGCCTTTGCCGGCGTGCTGGTGGCGCCGCTGACCCTGACTGGCGCCACCATGGGCGCCGCGCTGGGCCTGAAGGCCTTTGCAGTGGCCATCATCGGCGGGTTGACCTCGGGCATGGGCGCCATCGTCGGCGGCCTGATCCTGGGCGTGGCCGAGACGCTGACCGGCTTCTATCTTTCGACCGGCTACAAGGAAGTTCCGGGACTGGTGCTGCTGCTGCTGGTGCTGGCCATCAAACCTGCAGGCCTGTTCGGCAAAACTGCGATCAAGAAGGTCTGACGCCATGAACAAGAAACTATTGCTGCTATCGCTGCTGGGCATCGTCGCCCTGGCTGGCATTCCCCTGGTGGTGCACAACCCGTATTACCTGCACCTGGTCGAAACCATCCTCATCTATGCCATCCTGCTGTTCGGGCTGGACATCGTGGTCGGCTATACCGGCCAGGTCTCGCTGGGCCATGCCGGCCTGTTCGGCATCGGCTCTTACGCAGCCGGCGTGCTGTTCTTCAAGCTGGGCTTGCCCATCTTCCTGACCATTCCGGCCGCCATCGCGGTGACGGCGGTGTTCGGCGCCGTCCTGGCCTTGCCTGCGCTGCGGGTGACCGGGCCTTACCTGGCCATGGTGACGCTGGCCTTCGGCACCATCATCCAGATCCTGATCAATGAGATGACCTTCCTCACCGAAGGTCCGCTTGGGATCAAGCTGGCCAAGCCCATGATCGGCGGCGAGAAGATGAGCGAAGTGCAGTTCTTCTACGTGGTCGCCGCGCTCACCGTCATCGCCATGCTGGTGGTGCATCGCATCCTCAAGTCCAACCTGGGCCGGGCCTTCCAGGCTTTGCGCGACAGCCCCATCGCCTCGGATTGCATGGGCGTGTCGGTGTATCGCTACAAGGTCTATGCCTTCATCATCAGCGCGGCGCTGGCCGGTCTCTCGGGTGCCCTGTATGCGTATTCGGAAGAGTACATCTCGCCCAATACCTACAACTTCGAGCTGACCATCATGTTCCTGCTGGCGGTGATCATGGGTGGGCGCAAGTCGCGCATCGGTTCGCTCATCGGCGCCCTGATCGTGGTGATGCTGCCCAGCCTGCTGTCGGACATCGAACTGTTCCGCCAGATCGCCACGGCCCTGGCCCTGATCGTGGTCGTCGGTGCCGCCGTGCAGGTCAGCCGCAAGACCAAGACCCTGCGCGGCGTGGCCGTTCCGGTGGTGGCTACCGTTGCCATGGCGGCCTTCTCCTACAAGCTGGAGAACATCACCGACTGGCGCCTGACCATCTTCGGCCTGATGACGCTCTTCGTGGTCTATTACCTGCAGGATGGCATCGTCGGCTTCTGCCGCAGCCTGTTCGGCCGCATGCTGACCCGTCACGTGCCGGTGGCGCAGCCGATCGCGGGCGACAAGGAGCGTGCCGTCATCACCACCGACTCGGTCAAGGAGGCGGGGGCGACCTTGCTGAAGGTCAACCAGATCCTGATGCAGTTCGGCGGTCTGAAGGCGCTCAACCGCGTCGACCTGGACGTACGCAAGGGAACCGTACATGGCCTGATCGGCCCCAACGGCTCCGGCAAGAGCACCATGATGAACGTGCTGACCGGCATCTATCGTCCCACCGACGGCGCGGTGGAATACGACGGTCGTCACATCTCCGGCACGACGCCCTCGGCCATTGCGCTGGGCGGCGTGGCGCGGACCTTCCAGAACGTGCAGCTGTTCGGTGAAATGACGGCTACCGAGAATATCCTGGTGGGCCTGCATCACACCTTCGACAGCAACGTGGTCGACGTGATGGTCAACTCGCCCCGCTATACCCGGGAAGAGCAGGCCGCCCGCGAGCGCGCCGCCGCCATCCTGGAGTTTGTCGGCCTGGCCAACCTGGCCAACGAGGAAGCGCGCAACCTGCCCTACGGCAAGCAGCGCCTGCTGGAAATCGGTCGCGCACTGGGCCTGAACCCAAGCCTGCTGCTGCTGGACGAGCCGGCCGCCGGCCTGACCGCGCCCGACATCAAGGAGCTCGTCGCCATCATCCGCAAGATCCGCGAAGCCGGCATCACCATCATCCTGATCGAACACCACATGGACGTGGTCATGTCGATCTGCGATACCGTCACCGTGCTCGATTTCGGCCAGAAGATCGCCGAAGGCAAGCCAGCCCAGGTCCAGGCTGACCCCAAGGTCATCGAAGCCTATCTTGGCAGTGGCGCGGGCGATGCCCATGACAACACACCCAGCCCCGCGGGAGCCTGAACATGCTGACTATTTCCAACCTGCACGCCGCCTACGGCAAGGTCGAGGTGCTGCACGGCATCTCGATGGACGTCCCCAAGGGCAAGGTCGTGACCCTGATCGGCTCCAACGGCGCCGGCAAGACCACCACCATGCGCGCCATCTCGGGCATGCTCAAGCCGAAGGGCGGCGAAGTCACGCTCGGCGGCAAGAACATCACCGGCCTGGATTCGCACAAGATCGCCCGCTTCGGCCTGGCCCATTCGCCCGAAGGCCGCCGTGTCTTCGCCACCATGAGCGTGACCGACAACCTGTTGCTGGGGGCCTTCCCGCGCTTTACCCGGGCTCGCCCCAAGGGCGATATCGCCCATGACCTGGAGCGGGCGCTGGAGCTGTTCCCGCGCCTGAAGGAACGCCAGACCCAACTGGCCGGGACCCTCTCGGGTGGCGAGCAGCAGATGCTGGCCATGGCGCGTGCGGTCATGCTCAATCCCGAGGTGATCCTGCTGGACGAGCCCTCGATGGGCCTGGCTCCCATCCTGGTCGATGAAGTGTTTCGCATCATCTCGCGCCTGAAGGAGCAGGGCGTGACCATGCTGCTGGTGGAGCAGTTCGCCGCAGCTGCGCTCAATGTTGCGGATTACGGATATGTGCTGGAGAATGGCAGGATCTCCGTACATGGTCCCGCCGACAAGCTGCAGAACGACCCGGCGGTGAAAGCCGCCTATCTGGGCGGCGGCGCGCATCACTGATGGCCGTCAAGAGCCCGATACAGTCATGCGCCTGGCGTCATACTGGGGCTCGCACGTCGCGTAGGCAGATAGCGTGTCCGGTATATTAAGGGGGAGACATACCTCTTGAATGCTGATTAAGGCGCACCTCCGGGTGCGCCTTTTCTTTTGCGAAGGAGTGAGGATGGATGTGCCGCAACAATACCGGGTCGACGTGGC
>JAFAMT010000469.1 GCA_019233085.1 Herbaspirillum sp. | reverse complement strand
GGACCTGTAATTCGGCAAAAAACTATAGGTTTAAGCAACTATTTTAACGATAGCGAATAAAATGGAAATATTATTATCAAGTTAATCTTATCAAATAGATGTAATTGAAAATAAATACATCATGCGCTAATTAAGCAATTAACAGGCGGCCCGGCGCGGGCGCCATGCCGTCCAGTTTGAAGGTGCTGACCGCCTGGGCCAGCCGCGCGGCCTGGCCCTGCATGGCGTCGGCTGCGGCGGCGGCCTGCTCCACCAGGGCGGCGTTCTGCTGGGTGTTCTCGTCCAGGCGCGCGATGGCGTCGTTCATCGAGAGGATGCCCTGGCTCTGGGCCTGGCTGGCCTGGCTGATCTCGGCTACCACGGCGGTGACACGCTGTACGCTGGCCACCACTTCTTCCATGGTGCCGCCGGCCTGCTGCACCAGGCGGTTGCCATCGGCCACGCTGGCCACCGAGCTGTCGATGAGGGTCTTGATTTCCTTGGCGGCGGAAGCCGATCGTTGCGCCAGCGAGCGCACTTCCGAGGCCACCACCGCAAAGCCGCGACCCTGCTCGCCGGCGCGGGCCGCCTCCACGGCCGCATTCAGGGCCAGGATATTGGTCTGGAAGGCGATGCCATCGATGACCGCGATGATGTCCACGATCTTGCGCGAGGAGGCGTCGATCAGGCTCATCGTATCGACCACCTGCTGCACCACCGAGCCCCCTTCGCTGGCCACGCTGGAGGCGCTGCTGGCCAGGGTGTCGGCCTGGCGGGCATTGTCGGCGTTGCGGCGCACGGCCTGGGTCAGTTCTTCCATGGCGGCGACGGTCTTCTCCAGCGTCTCGGCCTGTTGCTCGGTGCGCTCGGAGAGGTTCTGGTTGCCCATGGCGATCTCGGAGGACGCGCCGGCGATGGTATGGGTGCCGCTGCGCACCTGCTGCACCAGCGCGGCCAGCTTGTCGCGCATGACGCGGATCTCGTAGAGCAGGCTGGATTGGTCGCCCGGCAGGGTCTGCACCGGTGTGGACAATTCACCTTGGGCGATGCGTCCGGCGATCTCCACCGCATAGCGCGGCTCGCCGCCCAGCTGGCCCAAGAGGCTCTTGCGGATCAGCCAGGCGGTGGCGACCGAGACCGCAAGGATCACGCCGGCACACACCATGATCAGGTGCAGCGAACTGTCGAAGAGATCGGCGGCACGGTCGCTGGCTTGCTGGTTTTCCTGCTGCACCGACTTGAGCAGCACGTCGATGTCCTGGACGATCTGGCGTCGCAGCGGGCTGCATTCCTTGACCAGAAATTCGCCATAGGCCTCCATCTGGCCGGCCTCGCGGTACTTGCGCGGGCGCTTGAGTTCTTCAGCCATGGCCAGCAGGCCGCTCCTGGCCTTGTCGAACTGGGCGTTACCGGCGAAGACCGGTTCCAGTTGCCGCAGGGCATCGAGGTAGAGCGCCTTCTGTTCGTCCAGCAGGGCCAGTTCTTTCAGGGCATCGGCCTGGTCGTGGAAGATATAGGCGTTGCGCGCGGCCATGCCGGTCTGGTCCAGCGCCTCGCGGGCAACATAGAGCGGCTCCAGGCGGGTGGCGGTGACCTGCTCCTGGTATTTCACGGCGGCCGAGATGGCGTTCATGCGCATGAGCGCGAAGGAGATGAGGATCAGCATCAGCACGATCACGATGCCGAAACCGAGACGCAATTGCGTCCCGATCTTGAGACGGGAGAGGAAGTTCATGGCGTTCGCTACTTTTCTGTTCTTTGGTCAGTGTCCGGCTTCGCGGCGCAGCCGGAGGGGCGAAAAGGCAGGTGGGATTGCCGCGTTCTTCCCATCGCCGGTCAGTGCCGGCGCATGGTGTTTTCCTCAATGGGTGGGATTCTAGATGAGAGCGATTCACGTCACCAGATGTTTCGGGGTTTGACGTTATTTTCATGAAGATAATGAGAAATAACGTCGTTTTATTGATAGAACGTGATTTTTGACGTGAGTATTGTGCGAGTATTTCCTACATCGTGGCGGCCGCCTTCCTGTCCCTGAATCTGATTGACAAGGACGAAGCCGGCGGGGAATAATCCCACCCAAGTGATACGACAACGTACAAGATCGGGTTTGCCTGATCGGCGCCCCTTTTTTGAACCGCAGCGTACAAGAACAACGATGAATCATCCCCAGGAGACAAGCCGCATGAGCGGAGCAGACGACCTCGGCGCGTGGCAGACGGCGCGCTTTTCCCGGCTATTGCTGACCGGTGCTGCAGGTGGCGTGGGCAAGCAGTTGCGGGCACGCCTGGCCGGCTTTGCCGACGTGGTGCGGGTGGCCGACCTGGCATCGGCCATGCAGGCGGCCGCGCCTGCCGCCGCCCACGAAGAAGTGCTGGGATGCGACCTGGCCGACCGCGCTGCGGTGGACGCCATGGTGGCCGGCTGCGAGGCCATCATCCACCTGGGCGGGGTATCGGTGGAGCGGCCCTTCGAGGAAATCCTCGAAGCCAACATCAAGGGCGTCTTCCACATCTACGAGGCGGCGCGACGCCATGGCGTCAAGCGCGTCATCTTCGCCAGCTCGAACCACGTCACCGGTTTCTATCGCCAGGATGAGCGTATCGATGCCCATGCCATCAAGCGCCCGGATGGTTACTACGGCTTGTCCAAGTCCTACGGCGAAGACATGGCGCAGTTCTACTTCGACCGCTATGGCGTGGAAACGGTGAGCATCCGCATCGGCTCGATCTTCCCGGAGGCGACCAACCGCCGCATGCTGGCCAGCTGGATGAGCATGGACGACTTCGAGCAGTTGCTGCGTCGCGCCCTGTTCATTCCGAACGTGGGCCATACGGTGGTCTACGGCATGTCGGCCAACGCCAAGACCTGGTGGGACAACCGCTACGCCGCCCATCTGGGTTACGCGCCCAAGGACAGCTCGGAGATCTTCCGCGCCAAGGTCGAGGCACAACCGCAGCCGGCTGCCGACGATCCGGTGGTGACCCTGCAGGGCGGCGCCTTTACCGCCGCCGGTCCCTTCGATCCGCTGGCTGGCTGAAGCTGTCTTCTCGCTTACCGTCTTCTCTCGTTTTTGCATCACCCCGTCTTACCCAGTGGTCGCCGTGGTGGCTGGCAGGTCCGGCCGCGCGGCATGGCAGCAGCTAGTCGCTTGATGAATCGCTTTACCTGAATCGCAGCAAGGCCGTACCCGGACCACCGGGCCGCCCGCACGCAGCAGGATCGCGCACGCGCCGCTCCGATGTCCGGTTCCCGAACCCCTGACGGATCCGGCAGCCATGAACTTTTCTCTCGATTTTTCCAGTCTCGCGCCGTACTGGCCGGTGTTCCTGCGCGGTGCCTGGCTGACGCTGAAGATGACCACCGTGGCCGTGGTCGCGGGCGTGGCCATCGGCGTCATCGTCGCCTTTGCCAAGAACAGCCCGAACCGGCTGGTCGCACGCGCCTGTAGCGGCTACATCGAGGTGGTGCGCAACACCCCCTTCCTGGTGCAGATCTTCCTGCTGTACTTCGGCCTGGCCAGCCTGGGCATCCACATGCCCACCTTCGCGGCGGCGGTGCTGGCGATGATCGTCAACATCGCGGCCTATGCGGCCGAGATCATCCGCGCCGGCATCGACTCGGTGCCGCGCGGGCAGATCGAGGCGGCGCAATGCCTGGGCCTGTCGACCTGGCGCATCCGCTGGCATGTCATGTTGCAGCCGGCCATCGAGCGCGTCTATCCGGCGCTGACCAGCCAGTTCCTGCTGATGATGCAGGCCTCGGCCATGGCCTCGCAGATCTCCGCCGAGGAGCTGACCGCCATCGCCAACACGGTGCAATCCGATACCTTCCGCTCGCTGGAGACCTATATCGTCGTGGCCGCGCTGTACCTGGCACTGTCGGTGCTGGTCAAGCTGATTGCCCATGCGGTGGGCGAGACCATCTTCAAGCGTCGTCGCACCCTGCGCCGCGCCGCCGCGCAGGGGCGCCGCAGCCCGGTGTCGCGCCGGCCGGCAGGGGATCCGGCCAGCCTGGCGCCGCTGGCGCACACCCCTTATGTGCATGCGCCAGCGCGCCCGGCGGTGGCAGCGGTGGGCAACGATGGGAGGACCTCATGATGGGCGGCTTCACCTGGACCTATTTCTTCTTCATGCTGCAGTCCATCGGCTGGACCCTGGTGCTGTCGGCGCTGGCCTTTGTGCTGGGCGGCATCGGCGGCTTCCTGGTGATGCTGGCGCGCATCTCGCCGCGTGCCTGGCTGCGCCTGCCGGCCACGCTCTTCATCGAATGCGTGCAGGGCATCCCGTTGCTGATCCTGCTGTTCATCGTCTACTTCGGCCTGTCGGTCTATGGCCTGGTGCTGCCGGCGCTGGTGGCGGCGGCCATCGCCATGATGGTCTATGCCAGCGCCTACCTGGGCGATATCTGGCGCGGCTGCGTGGAGGCCATGCCGCGACCGCAATGGGAGGCCTCTGAATGCCTGTCGCTGACGCGCTGGCAGACGCTGCGCCTGGTGATCATCCCGCAGGCCATGCGGCTGTCGCTGCCGCCGACCGTCGGCTTCCTGGTGCAGCTGATCAAGCTGACCTCGCTGGGTTCGGTGATCGGCTTCGTCGAACTGACGCACGCCGGGG
>JAFAMT010000468.1 GCA_019233085.1 Herbaspirillum sp. | reverse complement strand
GCATGGTCCGACGAGAACACCGTGAACAGCCCGCTGGCCAGACCATCCCAGACATACTGCTGGTTGGCCTTGTCACGCGGCGGCGGACTGCAGACGCACTTGGCGCCATGGTAGCCATCGTCCAGGTGATCGGCGGTCAGCACCAGGTATTGCGGGCAGGTCTCGGCATGGATGCGCAAGCCGTGGCCGTGCGCCCAGCGGATCTGCTCGATGGCTTCCTTGCCCGATACATGCACGATCAGGATGGGCACATCCACCAGCTCCGAGAGCGCAATGGCGCGATGCGTGGCCTCGCGCTCCACCAGCATCGGGCGCGAATGGGCGTGGTACTTGGGTGCGGTCAGGCCGGCCTTCTCCAGCTGCTCGGTCAGCCAGCCGATGCAGTCGGCGTTTTCCGCATGCACCATCACCAGCGCCCCCTCGCGCCGCGCCAGGGCCAGCAGGTCGAGGATCTGGCGGTCGTTGAGCTTGAGATCGTCATAGGTCATGTAGATCTTGAAGGAGGTATAGCCCTCCCGCACCAGCTGCGGCAGTTCTTCCTTCAAGACCTTCTCGCTGGGATCGCTGACGATCATGTGGAAGGCGTAGTCGATCACGGCGCGGCCCTCGGCGCGACGATGGTAGTCTTCCACCGCCGCCCGCAGCGAACCGCCCTTGGCCTGGGCCGCGAACGGGATCACCGTGGTGGTGCCGCCGCAGGCCGCCGAGAGCGTACCGCTCCTGAAATCGTCGGCCATCTTCAGGCCCTCTTCCATGGGCTGGTCCAGGTGGCAATGCGCATCGACGCCACCGGGCAGCACCAGCTTGCCGCTGGCATCGATCTCTTCGCGACCGCGCGGGAGATCGCACCCCAGCATGACGACCTTGCCGTCCTTGATGCCGACGTCACATTGCATCAGGTCCGAGGCGGTTGCTACCGTACCGTTGCGGATCACCAGGTCAAAGCTATCCATCCGTCTTCCTTTCGATGTGGCCAAACTGGCGCGGCATCACGCCACGTCGCGGAACAGGCTGCCCCAGTGGCGGATGCGCGAGGGATCGGCGCCGGCCTGCTTCAGCGACTTCCACACCACCGTGGAAATGGTGTCGTAGATGGGAATGCCGACTTCGCGCTCCAGCTCCTCCACCAACGGCGCGCCGCGCAGGTTGGTGCAGAAGATGGTGATGGCCTGCGGCTTGTCGCGGGCCACTTCGCGCACCATGGCGCGCAGTTCCTCGGCACCCACTTCGGAGAAGGAGAAATTGTCCTGCTTGCGCAGGTGACGCTCGGCCACGCACTCGTAGCCGGCGCCAGCATAGTTGCGGATGATGGCGGCCTGTACATCGTCGAGGTAAGGCGTCACCAGGCCGAAGCGCTTCACGCCGGTGAGGTCGAAGATCTCGTTCAAGGCCAGTACCGAGGTGCAGGCCGGGATACCGGTGGCCTCGGTGATGCGGGCGCACAGCCGTTCATCAGCCTCGAAACCGAGCCAGCCGGAGGACGTCCCGTTCCAGCCGATGCTGCCGACCTTGGCATGCGATAGCAGTTCGGCGGCGCGCAGGATCTCGCTGTCATCGAACTGCGCCAGCGCCTGATTGGACAAGGCGATCTCGGTCACGCGAAAACGTCCGAAGTGGGCGCTGGCCTCGGGAATGTCGGCCAGCATGGCGGTGGTCACCGGTTCCAGCGTGGTGTTGGAGGACGGCGTGAGCATGCCGAGCAGGGTGCGTTGGGTCATCAGATTTCCTTTCAGGCCGCCAGCAGGGCGGCATCGGCATGGGCCAGCGCCGCTTCCTCGCGGATCAGGCCCAGTATGTGGCGTTTGGCGTGGTTGAATTCCTGGGTGGTGGTATCGCGCGGACGCGGCAGGTCGATGTCGATCAGCTCGCGCATGCGCCCCGGACGGTGCGTCATCACCGCCACCTTGGTGGCCAGGATCAGCGCCTCGTCCACGCTATGGGTGACGAAGACGATGGTGCCCTCGTAGCGCTGCCACAGGGCTACCAGCTCTTCCTGCATTTCCATCTTGGTCTGGGCGTCGAGGGCGGCGAAGGGTTCGTCCATCAGGATCACCGAGGGGTTCTGCAACAGCGCGCGGG
>JAFAMT010000463.1 GCA_019233085.1 Herbaspirillum sp. | reverse complement strand
CCGACCGGGTCAGGTCAGCAGCATTCCCTTACATCTGGCAAGTTTTTTGCTTTGCTAATTCGTTTATACTTCGGTTATGAGTGTAACCGATGACAAAACCACGCCTGCATCTTTTTCGGCCGGGGATGCCCGCCGCGCCCTCGAACTGGCGCGCCAGACCCTGCAGATCGAAGCCGATGCCATCCTGGCGCTGAAGAACCGCCTGTCCGACGATAGCGCCGAGCCACTGGCCCAGGCCGTAGGCCTGTTGCTGCAAAGCAATGGTCGTGCGGTCGTCTCGGGCATCGGCAAGTCCGGCCATATCGGCCGCAAGATTGCCGCCACCCTGGCCTCCACCGGCACCCCGTCGCTGTTCATGCATCCGGCCGAAGCCGCCCATGGCGACCTGGGCATGGTCACGGCCAGGGACGTCTTCATCGCCATTTCCAACTCCGGTGAAACCGCCGAGCTGATGGCCATCGTGCCCATCATCAAACGCATGGGTGCGGTCATCATCTCCATGACCGGCAATGACAACTCCAGCCTGGCGCAACTGTCCACGGTCCACCTGAACGTGGGTGTGGACAAGGAAGCCTGTACCCTCAACCTGGCCCCCACCGCCAGCACCACGGCCACGCTGGCCATGGGCGACGCGCTGGCGGTGTCGCTGCTGGACGCACGCGGCTTCCTGGAAGAGGATTTCGCCCGCTCCCACCCCGGTGGTGCGCTGGGCCGCCGCCTGCTGACCCACGTGCGCGATGTGATGCGCAGCGGCGATGCCATCCCGGCGGTACGCCCGGATGTCTCGCTGTCGGAGGCGCTCATGGAAATCACCCGCAAGGGCATGGCCATGACCGCGGTGGTGGATGCGGACTTCCGCCCCATCGGCGTGTTCACCGACGGCGACCTGCGCCGCCTGCTCGAACGCGGCCAGGACTTCAGCAAGTTCCGCATCGCCGACATCATGCACGCCAACCCTCGTACCGTGAACCAGGATCAGCTGGCGGTGGATGCCGTGCAGCTGATGGAAGAATTCCGCATCAACCAGTTGCTGGTCACCGATGTCGCCGGCGTACTGACCGGCGCGCTGCACATCCACGACCTGACCCGTGCCAAGGTGATCTGATGACCACGCCAGCCTTCGCCAGCACCTTCTCTGCGGCCGTCCTGGCCAAGGCTGCCGGCATCAGCCTGATGATCTTTGACGTCGATGGCGTGTTGACCGATGGGGGCCTGTTCTATGGCGAGGATGGCGAAGCGTTCAAGCGTTTCAATGCCCTCGATGGCCACGGCATCAAGATGATGCAGCAGTTCGGTACGGCTGCGGCCATCATCACCGCACGCCAGTCGCCCTACGTGTTGCGCCGTGCGCGCGACCTCGGCATCGCGCATGTGTTCCAGGGCGTGCATGACAAGCGCCAGGCCTTCGAGCAACTGCTGCAGCACACCGGCTTGAGCGCATCGGCCTGCGGCTATCTGGGGGACGATGTCATCGACCTGCCGGTGCTGACCCGCGTCGGCTTCAAGGCCTGCGTGGCCAACGGTCACCGCGAGGTCAAGTCCCGCAGCGATTACGTGACCCAGGCCAGCGGCGGCAACGGTGCCGTGCGTGAAGTCTGCGACCTGGTGCTGGCCGCGCAGGGCCACTACGAGGCGGCGCTGGCGCCGTACCTGGCATGAGCGGGCGCAGCGGCGAACGTGCGGCCGACCGGATCCGCGTCGTGGTGATCCTGGTCCTGCTCATCGGCGCCGCCCTGGGCAGCTTCTGGGTGCTGCAGGCGCTGCGTGCCACCGGCGACCAGCAGGCCGCGCAACGTCCGCGCGGCAAGCCCGACTACTACCTCGACAACTTCAACTACGTGAAGATGGGGCCGACCGGCCTGCCGCGCTACGACGTATCCGGCACCAGGATGGTCCACTTCCCGCTGGACGACTCCTTCGAGATCACCAAGCCGGTGGTGCAGAGCCTGGATAAGGAAAAGCCTCCCATGGAACTGTATTCGGACACCGCCCGCGTGACCGATGACCAGACCCAGATCCACATGTATGGCAACGCCAATGCCACCCGTGGCGGCACCAAGGGACGAGACCCCATGCACCTGGTGTCGGAATACCTGCTGTTGCTGCCCGACGATGAAATCGTCAAGACCGACAAACCGGTTGCAATGACGATGGGCACCACCAGATTGAATGGTGTGGGCATGCTGGCCAACAACGCCACGGCGGTCGTGCAGCTGTTTGGCAATGTCCGCGGCCACTACGAGCCGGCCCCGAAGAAACGCTGAGTCCCCTCCCCATTAGAACAAGATCGCCAAGACCCGACAGGAATCTATGAAACGCTCACTCTTATTGCCCTTGTTGATGCTGGTTGCCGTGTGCGGCGTGGCGCGTGCCGAGAAAGCCGACTCCACCAAGCCCACCAACATCGAAGCAGACCAGATGGTCTATGACGACGTGCGCCAGGTGAAGACCTTCACCGGCAATGTCGTGATGACCCGTGGCACGCTCATCATCAAGGCTGGCCGCGTCGTGTTGACGACCGACCAGTACGGCTACGAATACGCGATCTTGTATGCCGCCCCCGGCGCGCTGGCCAGCTTCCGCCAGAAGCGCGATGGCGGCCCCGACCTGTGGATCGAAGGCCAGGCCGAGCGCATCGAGTATTCCGAGCAGACCGAGATTTCCAAGCTGTTCCAGCGCGCCCACATCCAGCGCATGGATGGCAAGCGCGTCACCGACGAGGTCAATGGCGAGTTCATCTCCTATGACAGCCGTGCCGAGTTCTACTCGGTCAACAATACCGTCAGCGGCGAGAGCAAGCCGGGTGCCGGTCGCATCACGGCCGTGATCCAGCCCAAGAATGCGGCACCGGCCGGTGCTGTGCCCGCCCCCGCTGCCGTACCGGCCCAGCCGGCGGCACCGCAACGCAAGCCGCAGGCGGCGCAGCCCGGAAAGGACCAGTGATGACAAGCTCGCTGGTAGTGCGCGGACTGAAGAAAAGCTATGGCGCCCGCCAGGTCGTGCGCGACGTCTCCATGGAAGTGCGCAGCGGTGAAGTGGTCGGCCTGCTCGGCCCCAATGGCGCCGGCAAGACCACCTCCTTCTACATGATCGTGGGCCTGGTGCCCTCCGACGGTGGCGAGATCGACCTGGATGGCGCGCCCATTTCGCGCCTGGCCATCCACAAGCGCGCCACGCTGGGCCTGTCCTACCTGCCGCAGGAAGCCTCGGTGTTCCGCAAGCTGACGGTGGAAGACAATATCCGCGCCGTGCTGGAACTGCGCAAGGAAGACGGCAAGTCGCTCTCGCAGGACGAAATCGAGAGCCGCCTCAACAACCTGCTGCATGAACTGCAGATCGAGAAGCTGCGCGAAAGCCAGGCCCTGTCGCTGTCGGGCGGTGAGCGCCGCCGCGTCGAGATCGCCCGCGCCCTGGCCACCGATCCGCGCTTCGTACTGCTGGACGAGCCCTTCGCCGGTATCGACCCGATTGCGGTCATCGAGATCCAGCGCATCGTGCGCTTCTTGAAGGAACGCGGCATCGGCGTGCTCATCACCGATCACAACGTGCGCGAAACGCTGGGCATCTGCGACCGCGCCTACATCATCAACCAGGGCACGGTGCTGGCCAGCGGAAATCCGGACGAGATCATCGCCAACGAATCAGTCCGACGCGTCTACCTGGGAGAGCACTTCCGCATGTAAGACCTGCCTGCGGAGATGCTAGGCATAGCAAACAGCGGGCCACGCCGCCACACGAAAACAGATGAAACAATCGCTCCAGTTACGAACCTCGCAGCACCTCGCGTTGACGCCGCAATTGCAGCAGTCGATCAGACTGCTGCAATTGTCGACGCTGGAACTGCACCAGGAGCTGGAGCAGATCCTCTCCGATAATCCGCTGCTGGAACGCCTCGACGATGCGCTGGACAATTCGGTACGCCTGCTGGCCGATGGCGCCGTCAGTACCGCGCCCTCCTCGGGCGTGGCCGAAGGCAGCAGCGAAGGCGGCGGCGAAGTGGCACCGGCCAGCGCCGATGGCGAATCCAGCTTCGAGTACCAGGACAACGCCCCCGAGGGCGGCGTCAGCGGCGAGTCCGACTGGAGCTTCGATGACGTTGCCCGCAACGGCAAGTCCTCCGACGACGAGGATGCCCGTCCGCAACTGGAAGCCCACGAAATCACCCTGCGCGAACACCTGCTGGAACAGATCCGCGTGACCGCCCGCACCCTGCGCGACCGAGCACTGCTGGAACTGCTCACCGATGCGCTCGACGACAGCGGCTACCTGGAAGAACCGCTGGAAGACATCCTGGCGCGCCTGCCCGAAGAGCTGGGCATCGACCTCGATGAACTGGGCATCGCGCTGAAATTGCTGCAGAGCCTGGACCCCGCCGGTGTCGGTGCGCGCAGCGCCGGCGAATGCCTGGCCCTGCAGATCCGCCGCCTGCCGAAGGTGCCGTTCGTCACCCGCAAGCTGGCGTTGAGGATCGTTGAGGATTACCTGCCGCTGTTCGCCCAGCGCGACTTCAACAAGATCAAGAAAGCCCTCGACTGCGACGACGAGGACCTGCGTGAGGCCCAGGCGGTGATCCGCCAGTGCCGCCCCCATCCGGGCGCCGAGTTCGCGCGCGATGCCTCGGACTATGTGGTGCCGGATGTGATTGTCAAACAGACAAAGACCGGCTGGCAGGTCATGCTCAACCATGAGGTCATGCCCAAGCTGCGCGTCAATGCCATGTATGCGAGTGCGCTCAAGCAGGCCAAGGGCGAAGGATCGCTGTCTTCCCAGCTGCAGGAGGCGAAGTGGCTCATCAAGAACATGCGCCAGCGCTTCGATACGATTTTGCGAGTTGCACAGGCTATTGTCGAACGTCAAAGAAACTTCTTTTCACATGGGGCAGTGGCCATGCGCCCCCTTGTGCTGCGTGAAATTGCTGATACACTGGGTCTACACGAGAGCACAATCTCTCGCGTGACAACTCAGAAATACATGCTCACGCCGCACGGTATGTTTGAGTTGAAGTACTTCTTCGGTAGCCACGTCGCGACTGAAACCGGAGGCGAAGCCTCCTCCACCGCGATACGGGCACTGATCAAACAGTTGATAGGAGCCGAAAACCCGCAGACCCCATTATCCGATAGCAAGATTGCGGATATGCTGGCAGAACAAGGCATGGTGGTCGCGCGACGCACAGTCGCCAAATACCGCGAAGTGTTGAAGATTCCGCCGGTCAATCTCCGCAAGTCCCTCTGAGTGTTTCGCATTACTTTCTCAGTTTCTCTGCAGTAGCCGTTGCTGTGTTCTGGCAAGCATCCGATGCCGACCGACACGTCAGACGTGCCTTTGGCAGCGCAGCAGTAGCGATGGATTGCTCGAACCTCCAGTGACTTCACGATAGGAGTGTTGTATGAATCTGACCATCAGTGGACACCACCTCGAACTGACCCCCGCCCTGCGGGAATACGTGCAAAGCAAGCTCACACGTATCAAGCGCCATTTCGACAACGTGATCGACGTCAGCGTGATCCTGAGCGTAGATAAACTCACAGAAAAGGAAAAGCGCCAAAAAGCGGAAATCAACGTCCACATCAAGGGGAAGGATCTACATGCGGAAAGCATCGCACACGACCTCTATGCTGCTATCGATGCCCTGATCGACAAGCTCGATCGCCAGGTCATCAAGCACAAGGACCGGCTGCAGGAGCATCACTCCGCCGCCAAGCGACTCACCGATGAAGCCGCCGACGATCTGGTGGCCGGCGCGGCATGATGGGTTGACAGCCTGAACACCTGACATGAGCAAAGGGCGCGCAAGCGCCCTTTGGCATTCATGGCCTCACCTGCATGGATGAGCATTGAATTATCCACAGGCCGTCCGCACATATCATATAAATCATTTCCCAAAAGAAACGATATGTTGCGCGCAGCAGGCACACCAGCGCGGTCGTTCCAACGCGCGCGCCGGCTTTTCCCTATAATGTCGGCAATCCCATTTTCAAAGGCATAGCCATGAGCGACGTCCAATCCTGGATCAAAGAAACCGTGACCCAAAACCCTGTCGTGCTGTTCATGAAGGGTACCGCCCAATTCCCGCAATGTGGCTTCTCCGGCAAGGCCATCCAGCTGCTCAAGGCCAGCGGCGCCGAGAACATCGTCACCGTCAACGTGCTGGAAAGCCCGGACGTGCGTCAGGGCATCAAGGAATACTCGAACTGGCCGACCATTCCCCAGCTGTACGTCAAGGGTGAATTCGTCGGCGGCTCCGACATCATGAGCGAGATGTACGCCTCGGGTGAACTGCAGACCCTGATCAAGGGCTGATCCGCTCTCCCCGATAAGGCTGGCGATCATGAACGCCATCCCCGGCGCGCAACGCCAGCGCCTGGTCATCGCCATCACCGGCGCGACCGGTGCGATCTATGGCGTGCGCTTGCTGGAGCACCTGCGCAAGCAGGGGCAGGTCGAGACCCACCTGATGATTTCCGATGCCGGTGTGATCAATGTCCACCAGGAGCTGGACATGCGGCGCAAGGACGTCGAAGCGCTGGCCGACGTGGTGCACAACGTGCGCGACATCGGCGCCTGCATCGCCAGCGGCTCCTTCGCGTCCGCCGGCATGGTGGTGGCCCCCTGTTCGATGAAGACCCTGGCCTCCGTGGCCCATGGCCTGTCGGATAACCTCATCACGCGCGCCGCCGACGTGGTGTTGAAGGAACGGCGCCGCCTGGTGCTGATGGTGCGCGAAACCCCGTTCAACCTGGCGCACCTGCGCAACATGACTGCTGTCACCGAAATGGGCGGCGTGATCTTCCCGCCGCTGCCGGGCTTCTACCAGCGCCCGGCCTCGCTCGAAGAGATGGTCGATCACACCCTCGGGCGGGTGCTGGACCTCTTTGGCATCAGCTCGCAGTTGACGCCGGAGTGGCAAGGACTCAAGGGTAGCACTGACTGACCCGGCATTTCAGCAGCTCCTTTCTGATACCGGTTTCATCACCATCCGCGTGCCGTATGCAATTATCTCAAATTGAGATAACATGCGGTGATGCGCGTCATCTCGAACAAAGCCCTGACTGATTTTGCCCTGTGCCATCCGCAGGCAGAGACGTCACTACAAGTGTGGCGCAAGATCATCGAATCGCGCACGTTCGACAACTTCGCAGAGTTGAAGAAGGCCTTCAATGCCATCGACAAGGCGGGCGACTTCCACGTCTTCGATGTGGGTGGCAACAAGTACCGGATCATCACGCTCATCAATTTCAGCAGCCAGAATCTCTATATCCGGTACGTCTTCACACACAGGGAGTATGACAAATGGAAGCCTTGATGGAAAAGCATGTGATGGATGACATCACCTCGCACTTTGCCGCGTTATCCTCGGTCATCCCGTTGCGTCCGATCCGCAGTGAGCAGGATTACGATCATGCCGTCGCCACCCTGAACCAGTTGCTCGATGCCGGCGCCGCTGACGCAGCCCATCCCCTGTCCGACCTGGTCGATACCCTGGGCAGCCTCATCGCTGAATATGATGAAA
>JAFAMT010000355.1 GCA_019233085.1 Herbaspirillum sp. | reverse complement strand
CAGCACCCAGATCATCCGGGGCGTCGATATCGATATCGCCGATGGCGAGTTCACGGTCCTGGTCGGCCCTTCGGGCTGCGGCAAGTCGACCCTGCTGCGCATGCTGGCGGGACTGGAGGAAATCACCGGTGGCGAGATCCTCATCGGCGGCACCGTGGTCAACAACGTCCAGCCCAAGGACCGCGACATCGCCATGGTGTTCCAGAACTACGCGCTCTACCCGCACATGACGGTGCGCGACAATATGGCCTTCTCGCTCACGCTGGCCAGGAAGGACAAGTCCTTCGTGGAGGAGCGCGTCAAGAAGGCCGCCGACATCCTGGGCCTGAACCAGCTGCTGGAGCGCTATCCGCGCCAGCTCTCCGGTGGCCAGCGCCAGCGCGTGGCCATGGGCCGCGCCATCGTGCGTGATCCGCAGGTGTTCCTGTTCGATGAACCCCTCTCCAACCTCGATGCCAAGCTGCGCGTGCAGATGCGTACCGAGATCAAGGAACTGCACCAGCGCTTGAAGACCACCTCCATCTACGTCACCCACGACCAGATCGAGGCCATGACCATGGCCGACCAGATCGTGGTCATGCGCGATGGCCTGGTGGAGCAGCGCGGCCGTCCGCTGGACCTGTACGACCACCCCGCCAACCTCTTCGTGGCCGGCTTCATCGGCTCGCCGGCGATGAACTTCATCCCCGGCACGCTACGCAAGAACGCGGCTGGCGCCGAGGTCGAGTTCGCCGATGGCACCCGCGTGCCCGCCCCCTACGGCAATGCGCTGCAAGGCAGCGATGGCCAGAAGGTGACCTATGGCGTGCGCCCCGAACACCTCTCCATCGGCGCGGCCGGCGCTGGCATCACCACCAAGGTGATCGTGGTCGAACCGACCGGTGCCGACACGGAAGTGTTCAGCCGCTTCGGCGAAAGCCACCTGACCTCGATCTTCCGCGAACGCCACAATTTCAGTGCCGGCGACACCATCCACCTGGTGCCCGACCACACCCGCACGCACCTCTTCGACGCCGATTCGGGCAAGTCGCTGGCGGCGCGCTAGGCATCGCCGTTCATCGCATCAGCATCACCAAGGCAACACAGCATCGCAGCATCAGAACAACAAGAGTCCTCCGCAATACAGCGGTCCAATTCCACTTTCAACCGAAGGAGTAGGAGACATGAGCAAGCTGACAAGACGCGACTTCCTGGTAAGCAGTGCCGCCGCAGCAGCGGCCTCCGGCATGGGCATGAACGCCTTTGCCGCCGGCCCGGGCGCGGCCGGTGCCGACAGCATCAAGTACCCGATCGAACAAGGCGCGACCCTGCGCGTGCTGCGCTGGAAGCGCTTCGTGCAGGGTGACGAAGATCTCTGGAATGCCAACGTCAAGAAGTTCACCGAACTGACCGGCGTGGCCGTGCGCACCGACAGCGAAGGCTGGGAAGACGTGCGCCCCAAGTCGGCCGTGGCCGCCAACGTGGGCAGCGGCCCGGATATCGTGCTGGGCTGGTTCGACGACCCGCAGCAATACCCGACCAAGTTGATCGACATGACCGACCTGGCCGATTCGCTGGGCAAGCGCTATGGCGGCTGGTACGACGTCTGCCGCAAGTACGGCACCAAGGACGGCAAGTGGATCGCCCTGCCGCTGGGCGTGATCGGCAACGCCCTGGTCTATCGCGAAAGCCAGATCAAGGCCGCCGGTTTCGATGCCATCCCCAAGGACACCGCCGGCTTCCTGAAGCTGTGCCAGGCCTTGAAGGCCAAGGACACCCCGGTCGGCTTCGCCCTGGGCAAGGCCGTGGGTGACGCCAACAACTGGGCGCACTGGCTCTTGTGGTCGCACGGCGGCAAGCTGGTCGACAAGAGCGGCAAGGTCGCCATCAACTCGCCCGAGACCCGCGCCGCGCTGGAATATGCCAAGCAGCTCTATGCCACCTTCGTGCCCGGCACCCTGTCCTGGCAGGACCCGTCCAACAACAAGGCCTACCTGGACGGCCAGATCAGCCTGACCGCCAACGGCATCTCGGTGTACTACGCGGCCAAGAACTCGCCCGACCCCAAGCTGCAGGAAATCGGCAAGGATACCCAACACGCGCACTTCCCCATCGGCCCGGCCGGCAAGCCCACCGAGCTGATGCAGATCACGCAGATGATGGTCTTCAAGCACACCAAGTTCCCCAACGCGGCCAAGGCCTTCGTGCAGTTCATGTTCGAGCCGGACCAGTACAACCCCTGGATGAAGGCCTCCATCGGCTACGTCAGCCAGCCGCTGAAGGCCTACGAGAAGAACCCGATCTGGACCGAAGACCCCAAGGCCACGGTCTACCGCGACTCGGCCGGCCTGATGCTGGACCACGGCCACGAAGGTCCGCTGGGACAGGCCTCGGCGGCCTGCATGGCCGACTATGTGGTGGTGGACATGGTGGCCGAGGCGGCAAGCGGCGCCAAGACCGTCCAGCAAGCCATCGACCGCGCCGCAGAACGCGCCAAGCGCTACTACAAGGCTTGATGCAGGCGGCTTGATGCCTGTGCGGCGCAGCACCGGGTTCCCTCGGGACAGCGGGCAAGGGGCAGGTTGTCAGGGCCTGCCGGCCCGGCGCAGCAAGGCCAAGGCATCACCGGAAGCGAACACTGTATCGGCCGCAGGCCTGTCCTGCGGCCATTTCATCGAGGCAAATCATGCTATCCCGTTTCCTGAACAACCGTAACGTACTGGGCATGCTGTTCATGGCCCCGGCCGTGATCCTGCTGGTGGTGTTCCTCACCTACCCGCTGGGGCTGGGCATCTGGCTGGGCTTTACCGACACCAAGATCGGTGGCGAAGGCAGCTTCATCGGCCTGGACAACTACACCTACCTGGCCGGCGACTCGCTGGCATTGCTGTCGCTGTTCAACACCGTGTTCTATACGGTCAGCGCCAGTATCCTCAAGTTCGGCCTGGGCCTGTGGCTGGCCATCCTGCTCAACAAGAACGTGCCGCTGAAGACCTTCTTCCGCGCCATCGTGCTGCTGCCCTGGATCGTGCCCACCGCCCTCTCGGCGCTGGCCTTCTGGTGGCTGTATGACGCGCAGTTCTCCGTCATCAGCTGGGCCTTGCACAAGATGGGCCTGATCGACCGCTATATCGATTTCCTGGGCGACCCGTGGAATGCGCGCTGGTCCACCGTCTTCGCCAACGTCTGGCGCGGCATCCCCTTCGTGGCGATCTCGCTGTTGGCGGGCCTGCAGACCATCTCGCCTTCGCTCTATGAAGCGGCCGCCATCGACGGCGCCACACCCTGGCAGCAATTCCGCCACGTGACGCTGCCGCTGTTGACGCCCATCATCGCAGTGGTGATGACCTTCTCGGTGCTGTTCACCTTCACCGACTTCCAGCTGATCTACGTGCTGACCCGCGGCGGACCGTTGAACGCCACCCACCTGATGGCCACGCTGTCGTTCCAGCGGGCAATTCCGGGCGGAGCGCTGGGCGAAGGCGCGGCGCTGGCAACCTACATGATTCCCTTCCTGCTGGCAGCCATCATGTTCTCGTACTTCGGCCTGCAACGTCGCGGCTGGCAACAAGGAGGTGACAAATAATGGCCAAGAAAAAAGACGACCAGATGGAAACCCAGGGCATGGATTTCCTGCAATCGACGCCGCGTCGCTGGGTGACGATCTACATCCCGCTGCTGATCTTCCTGTTCGTATTGCTGTTCCCGTTCTACTGGATGGTGATCACCGCCTTCAAGCCGGACAACGAACTGCTCTCGCAATCGGGTAATCCCTTCTGGGTGATCGCCCCGACCCTGGCGCACTTCAAGAAGCTGCTCTTCGACACCCAGTACCCGGCCTGGCTCCTGAACACCGTGATCGTGTCGGTGGTGTCGACCTTCGCCTCGCTGGCAGCCAGCGTCTTTGCCGCCTACGCGATCGAACGGCTGCGCTTCCAGGGTTCCAAGCAGGTCGGCCTGGGCATCTTCCTGGCCTACCTGATCCCGCCCTCTATCCTGTTCATCCCGCTGGCGGCGATCGTGTTCAAGCTGGGGCTGTTCGATACGCGCTGGGCGCTGATCCTGACCTACCCGACCTTCCTGATCCCGTTCTGCACGTGGCTGTTGATGGGTTACTTCCGTTCCATCCCGTATGAGCTGGAAGAATGCGCCCTCATCGACGGCGCCACGCGTTGGGAGATCCTGATCAAGATCATCCTGCCGCTGGCCGTGCCCGGCCTGATCTCGGCGGGCATCTTCGCCTTCACGCTGTCGTGGAACGAGTTCATCTACGCGCTGACCTTCATCTCCTCCTCGGAAGTGAAGACGGTGCCGGTGGGGATCGTCACCGAACTGGTGGAAGGCGACGTCTACCACTGGGGCGCGCTGATGGCCGGCGCCCTGCTGGGCTCGCTGCCGGTGGCGGTGGTGTATTCCTTCTTCGTCGAGTATTACGTGTCGGGGATGACGGGGGCGGTGAAGGAATAACGGCCCCAACGCCTGTACTGCAGGCCCGAAAACAAAAACCCGGCGTCCTCTCGGACGCCGGGTTTTTGATTGCCTGTGGCGGGCGGATTGCCTTGTTACTGCTTGGCCAGCGGCGCAGTGCCCGCTTCCACCGTCTTCTTCTCCGGCACCTGCTTACGCACCTTGGCCACGTCGGAGGCACTCACCGCCGACGCCTGGTTGCCCCAGCTGCTGCGGATGAAGGTAACCACGTCAGCCACCTCCTGGTCAGACAGGCGGCTGGCGAAGCCGGGCATGGCGAACTGCGTGGGCGCCTTGTGGGTCCAGGGCATCTCCGCGCCTTGCAGCACGATGCGGATCAGCGAGGCCGGGTTCTCGGCGTTGACCGTGGGCGACAGGGCCAGCGTCGGGAAGGTCTCGTCGTAACCCTTGCCGCTGCTGCGGTGGCAGGCCGCGCAGTTGTTCAGGAAGGCCATCGCCCCCGGACTCTGGTCGCTGCCCTTGCGCAAGGCCTGGTGGGTCTTGTCGTCGTAGGCCAGGGCCGGCGCACCTTCCTTCAAGGGCTTGAGCGACTTCAGGTACTTGGCCATGGCCGACAGGTCTTCATCGGTCATGTGCTGGGTACTTTCCGCCACCACCTCGGCCATGCCGCCAAAGGCGGCGGAATGGCTGTTGCGGCCCGTCTTGAGGAAGGCCACGATGTCGGCCTCGCTCCAGTTGCCCAGACCGTCACGGGCATCGCCACGCAGGTTGTTGGCCAGATAGCCGTCGATCACACCACCCGAGAGGAACTGGGTGCTGTCGTCGGTCAGGGCCTTTTCCTGCATGCCCACGCCGCGCGGGGTGTGGCAGGCGCCGCAGTGACCCAATCCTTCGACCAGGTACTGGCCGCGCAGCAGCGGGCTGTTGTCCGCCACGCCATCCACGGCCACGGCCGGCGCGAACACCTTGCGCCAGATCGACAGCGGCCAGCGCATCGACAACGGCCAGACGATGTCCACGCCGCGGTTCGGGGTCGGCTCGGCCTTCACGCCGCTCATGAAGTAGGCATACAGCGCCTTCACATCAGCCGGCTTGACCTTGGCGTAGGAGGGATACGGCATGGCCGGGTACAGCGACGCGCCATCCTTGCGGATGCCGTGACGCAGCGCGCGGTCGAAATCCTCCTCGCT
>JAFAMT010000342.1 GCA_019233085.1 Herbaspirillum sp. | reverse complement strand
GTGGCCATGGCGGCGCGCCGCTTCATGCTGCGCCACCTCGATGCCTGCGCCATGCTGCGCTGTTTCGGCATGACCCAGCAACAGGTGACCACGCTTTACCTGACCGAATTCATCCTCATCGGCCTGGCCGCCAGCGTGATCGGCATGCTGCTGGGCTTTGCCGCCCATTTCGCGCTGCTGCAATGGCTGGGCAGCTTCATGCCCACCGCCTTGCCGCCGCCGGGCTGGCAGCCGGCCGTGCAGGGTGTGGCCACCGGCCTGCTGTTGCTGGTCGGCTTTGCGCTGCCGCCCATCCTGCAGTTGCGCAATGTGCCGCACAACCGCGTGATCCGTCGTGACCAGGGTGCGCCACAGGCACTGACGGTGGCCAGCTATGGGCTGGGCACGCTGGTGTTCTCGGGCTTGCTGCTATGGCAGGCGGGCGACCTCAAGCTGGGCCTGCTGACCATCGCCGGCTTCCTCGGTGGTTTCGGCCTGTTCGCGCTGGTGGCGTGGCTCTGCCTGCGTGGGCTGCGCAGCTTGCGCGGCCTGGTCGATAGCCAGAGCTGGCGCTTTGCCATCGATGGCCTGCAGCGCCGTCCGGCTGCCGCGGTCATGCAGGTGGTGGCGCTGGGCTTGGGGTTGATGGCGCTCTTGCTGCTTACCGTGATTCGCGGTGACCTGGTCGGTGCCTGGCGACAGGCCACCCCGACCGATGCACCGAATCGTTTCATCATCAACATCCAGCCCGACCAGCGCCAGGCGGTGGAGCAGGCGCTGCGCCAGGGCGGGGTCGCCGATGTGGCGCTGTATCCGATGATCCGGGGCCGGTTGGTGCAGATCAACGGTCGCACCATCAGTGCCGCCGATTACCCGGAAGACCGGGCCAAGCGCCTGGTGGACCGTGAATTCAATCTTTCCACCCAGCGCGACATCCCGCCCGGCAACGGTATCGTGGCCGGCCGCTGGTTCGACGACAGCAAGCCGGAAGCCTCGGTGGAGCGCGGCCTGGCCCAGACCCTGGGCATCAAGCTGGGTGACCGCCTGCAATTCGATATCGCCGGGCAACTGGTGGAGGCACCGGTGACCAGCCTGCGCAAGCTGGAGTGGGGTTCGTTGCGGGTCAACTTCTTTGTCATCATGAACCCGGCCATCATGCGCGACACGCCGCAGAGCTGGATCACCGCCGTGCACCTGGCGCCACCGCAGGAGGGCCTGGCCAATGCGCTCACGCGCGACTATCCCAACCTGACCGTGGTCGATATCGGCAGTGTGCTGCGCCAGATCCAGGAGGTGGTGGGGCAGGTGATCTCGGCGGTGGAATTCCTGTTCCTCTTCACGCTCTGCTCGGGCGTGCTGGTGCTCTATGCGGCGCTGGCCGGCTCCCAGGACGAGCGCGTGCGCGAAGCCGGCCTGTTGCGGGCACTGGGCGCGACCCGCGTCGAGTTGTCGCGGGCCCAGCGCATCGAGGTGCTGCTGGTGGGGTCGGTGGCGGGCCTGCTGGCCGCTAGTGGCGCGGCGGCCATCGGCTGGGCGCTGGCGCACTATGTGTTCAATTTCGACTGGAGCTTCAGCCCCCTGGTATGGGTGGCCGGCATGGGCCTGGGGGCAGGCTGCTCGGCCCTGGGCGGCTGGGCGGGGCTACGCCATGTGCTGCGTCGTCCGCCCCTGCAGACCTTGCGCGAGGCCTGATCCGACCCAGGTCAAACCGGCCCGACTTCGCCGCCTGCGGGCCGGCGGGGGCGGGCTGGCTGCGGTATCATGGCGGTCTTATGCAAATCGAAGACCCCAATCAGCCCACCACCTTTGAACTCATCGGCGGCGCAGAGAAACTGCGCGAGATGGTTGACCGTTTCTATGACCTGATGGACGTGGAACCGGAGTTCGCCGGCATCCGCGCCCTGCATCCGCCATCGCTGGATGATTCGCGCGAGAAGACCTACATGTTCCTCTCCGGCTGGACCGGTGGTCCCAGCCTGTACATGGAAAAGTTCGGTCATCCGCGCCTGCGTGCGCGCCACCTGCCTTTCCCCATCGGCGTGTCCGAGCGCGACCAGTGGCTGCGCTGCATGACCTGGGCCATGCAAGACATCGGCCTGCCCGAGGATCTCATGAAACGCCTCCTGGCGGCGCTCTACCAGACCGCCGACTGGATGCGCAACAAGCCCGAATAAGCCCCGCCATGACCCCAGTGGAGATGATTCTTGCCGGCCTCGTGGTGGTCGGCATCGTGCTGCAGGTACTGATCCTGTTGCGTTCCGGCCAGCGCCAGGCCGACAGCCTGGATATCGAAGACGCGCTGCTGCACTTCCAGCAGGAGCTGCAGCGTCACCAGCAGGACACCGGCGAGCGCATCGAGCGCGAGCTGCGCAACCAGGTGCAGGCCAGCGCGCAAGGCACGCGCCAGGAGCTGGGCGCCAGTTTTGCCCAGCTGCAGCAGACCATGGCGACCCAGATGACCAGCGTGGCCTCGCTGCAGAACAAGCAGATCGACGGCTTCGCCCAGCAACTGGTGAAATTGAACGAGACCAATGCCCAGCAACTGGACAGCATGCGCCAGTCCATCACGCTGCAGGCCCAGGTCGGTCGCGAAGAGCAGGCCATCTCGCTCAAGCGCTTCGGCGATACGCTGCACCAGCAGCTCTCGGCGCTGACCGAATCCAATGCCCAGCGCATGGCCGAGGTGCGCGCCACGCTGGAAGCCAAGATCAAGGACCTGCAGACCGACAACGCGCAAAAGCTCGAAGAGATGCGCAAGACCGTCGACGAGAAGCTGCATGCCACCCTGGAGCAGCGCCTGGGCGAATCCTTCAAGCTGGTCTCGGACCGCCTGGACAAGGTGCACCAGGGCTTGGGCGAGATGCAGCAGCTGGCCACCGGCGTGGGTGACCTGAAGCGCGTGCTGACCAACGTCAAGACGCGCGGTACCTGGGGCGAGGTGCAACTGGAGATCCTGCTCGAACAGATGCTCACGCCCGACCAGTACGCCAAGAACGTGGAGACCGTGCCGGCCAGCGGCGAGCGGGTGGAATTCGCCATCCGCCTGCCCGGCGCCAAGGACGACGGTACCCAGGTCTGGATGCCCATCGACGCCAAGTTCCCCAAGGAACAGTACGAGCGCCTGGTCGATGCCGCCGAGCGTGCTGATGCCGACGGCGTGGCCACGGCTGGCCGCGAGCTGGAACGCGCCGTGCGTAGCGAGGCCAAGACCATCGCCGAGAAATACCTGTCGCCGCCCCTGACGACCGACTTCGCCATCCTGTTCCTGCCCACCGAGGGCCTGTATGCGGAGGTGATGCGTCGCCCCGGCCTGTCCGACGAGTTGCAGCGTACCCATCGGGTGACCATCGCCGGGCCGTCGACGCTGTCGGCGCTGCTCAACAGTTTGCAGATGGGTTTCCGCACGTTGGCGCTGGAAAAGCGTTCTTCGGAGGTGTGGCAGGTGCTGGGCGCGGTCAAGACCGAGTTCGGCAAGTTCGGCGAGGTACTGGCCTCGACCAAGAGCGCGCTGGAACGCGTGGCCAAGAACATCGACCAGGCCGAGACCCGGACCCGCCAGATGACCCGCAAGCTCAAGTCGGTGGAGGCACTGCCGGCCGAGAATGCGCAGAAGCTGCTGGGCACGGGGGAGCTGGACCTGGGCGACGATACCGAGGGTATCTGAGGCGCTACTGCCGTTCAGTTAAGAAGGAATCGCCGCTCTAGATGACTCTGAAGCGGCGATTTTGCTTCAGTTCTCTTCAAGCCATTTGAAACCGTTCGGACTGGGTAGGCCCTTCAGGGCCGTATCGAAGACGCGCTTGAGCCAGTCTGCCGTCGGACGTTTCCCTAGACCAGCCCGTCGAAGAGCACCACCGAGACCTCCTCGCCGGCGGCTACATCGCCACGGCCATGCTCCAGTTCGATGATGCAATTGGCGTCCGACATCGAGCGCAGGATGCCCGAGCCCTGCATGCCGGTCAGGCGCACGTTCCAGCGCCCGTCTTCATCGGGAGCGAGGATGCCGCGCTGGTATTCGGTGCGGCCGGCCTTCTTGCGGATGGCGGTCATGGCCTTCACGCGCAGGCGCGGCAGTGGCGCAGCTTCGGCACCAGCCAGTCGCAGCAGGGCATCGCGTACGAAGAAGGAGAAACTTACCGTCACCGCCACCGGATTGCCGGGCAGGCCGAACAGGTAGGCGTCGCGCCCGCGTGAGCTGATGCGGCCGAAGGCCAGCGGTCGCCCGGGGCGCATGGCGATCTTCCAGAACGTCATCTCGCCCAGGCTGGCCATGATCTGCTTGGTGTAGTCGGCTTCGCCCACCGAGACTCCACCGGAGGTGATGACTGCATCGGCCTCTTCGCAGGCACTGCGGAAAGCCGCCTCCAGCGCGGCCGGATCATCGGGGACCACACCCAGGTCGATGACGTCACAGCCCAGGCGCGTGAGCATGCCGTGCAGGGTGTAGCGGTTGGAGTCATAGACGCAGCCCGCCTCCAGCGGCTCGCCTACCGAACGTAGTTCGTCGCCGGTGGAGAAGAAAGCCACCCGCAGACGACGTTGCACCGGCACCTCGGCAATGCCCAGGGAAGCCAGCAGGCCGATGTCGGAGGGACGCAGGCGGCGTCCGCGTGGCAGGGCCACGCTGCCCAGGGCCAGGTCCTCGCCACGCAGGCGGCGGTTGTCGCCGGGGCGCACACGGCCGGCGGGCAGGGTCACCGCAGGGTTGGCGCCATCCAGATCGGCATCGACCGTCAGTTCCTGCGGGATCACCGTATCGCAACCGGCAGGCATGGGTGCACCGGTCATGATGCGCACGCACTGGCCGGGTTGCACTTCGCCGGCGAAGCGGGCGCCGGCATGCACCGCGCCGACGATCTGCAGGCGCACCTGCTGGCCGCTGGCGACATCCTCGCCACGCAGGGCATAGCCATCCATGGCTGAGTTGTCGTGGGCGGGTACGTCGATGCGCGAGACGATGTCCTGCGCCAGCACCCGCGAGAGGGCGCTACGGATGGCCAGCTTTTCGACCGTCTCGATCGGGGTGATGAAATCGCGGATCACGGCTTGCGCCTGCTCCACGGTCATGGCGTTGGGGTCATAGCCGCTGATGCAGCTGACGATGTCGTTGAGGCAATGCGGGGAAGTCTGGGTCATTGTTCTTCTTCGAGCCGTCGCAGGTCCAGCCCGGTGTTGATATTGCAGAAGGCGCGCTCCTCGGGAAACTCGACTTCCACGCAGTGCAGCGTGGCGAACCAGCGCTCCATCTTGCGCTCGCCGGCCTCCAGGAAGGCATCAAGCGACGGCTTGGCCGAGGTGCGCAGCAGCGAGCATACCGGATGACGCTGCCGCCTGTCCTGACCGACCGTGACGGCGAAGGCCGCTTCGGCACCGGCCAGCGCCATGGCGTCGGCCAGGTGCGCCACCAGGTCGTAGGGGATCAGCGGCGCATCGCAGGGGGCACTGGCCAGGAAGGGCGTCGTGCAGTGCGCCAGGCCGCTTTGCAGGCCCGCCAGCGGGCCGGGATAGTCGGACTCCAGGTCATGCCAGATCGGATAGCCGAAGCG
>JAFAMT010000325.1 GCA_019233085.1 Herbaspirillum sp. | reverse complement strand
ATGCGGCTCGCCTGATTGTCGCTTTCATCGCCTTGGTCATCGGCGTAAAATTGCTGGCGTGGCTATTGACGATGGCGATTGAAGCGCTGGTCGAGGCAAGTGGTCTGACGCTGCTTGACCGGGGCTTGGGTGTGGTGTTCGGGCTGGCGCGCGGCGTCGTGATCGTGCTGGCCGCCGTGCTGGTGTGCGGCATGACAGCGATCCCGCAGCAAGGTTTCTGGAAAAACGCGGTATTGAGTCCGATGGCAGAAAGCGGAGCGCGTGCTGCGCTGCCTTACCTGCCGGGACATATCGCGAAGTATGTAAAGTTTTAGAGTTTGTTTCGAAGGAGTCCACCATGTGTGGCATAGTCGGCGTCGTTTCCCATAGTCCCGTCAACCAGCTTATCTATGACGCCTTGCTGCTGCTGCAGCATCGCGGCCAGGATGCCGCCGGCATCGCAACCGATGCCGGCAATACATTCTGCATGCACAAGGCCAACGGCCTTGTGCGCGACGTTTTCCGTACCCGCAACATGCGCTCGCTGCCCGGCAATTGCGGTATCGGCCAGGTGCGTTACCCCACCGCGGGCTCGTCCAGCGCCGAAGAAGAGGCGCAGCCGTTCTACGTCAACGCACCGTTCGGCATTACGCTGGCGCACAATGGCAACCTGACCAACGTTGAGCAGCTCAAGATCGAGATGTTCCGCAACGATCGTCGCCACATCAACACCGACTCCGATTCCGAAGTATTGTTGAACGTGCTGGCGCACGAAATCCAGCAAGCCACGACCGGCGATTCGCTCGACCCCAATTCCCTGTTCAAGTCGGTCTCGGCCCTGCACAAGCGCGTGCGCGGCTCGTACGCCGTGGTGGCGCAGATTTCCGGCCACGGTTTGCTGGCCTTCCGCGACCCGTTCGGCATCCGGCCGTTGTGCATAGGCTTCAACGATTCCGAGAAGGGCCCGGAATACATGCTGGCCAGCGAATCGGTGGCGCTTGAAGGCCTGGGTTTCCGCTTCCTGCGCGACATCAATCCCGGCGAAGCAGTGTTTATCGATAACGACGGTAAGCTGTACCAGCGCCAGTGCGCGGAGAATCCTACGCTCAACCCGTGCGCGTTCGAATTTGTCTACCTGGCCCGCCCCGATTCCGTGATCGACGGCGCCTCGGTTTACGCTACTCGCCTGAAGATGGGTGAATTCCTGGCGGAGAAGATCAAGCGCGAATTCTCCAGCGGCGATATCGATGTGGTGATGCCTATCCCTGACTCGTCGCGTCCGGCGGCGATGGAGCTGGCCCTGAAGGCCAACCTCGACTACCGCGAAGGTTTCATCAAGAACCGCTACATAGGCCGTACCTTCCTGATGCCGGGTCAGGCGATCCGCCGCAAGTCGGTGCGCCAGAAGCTCAATGCAATTGCCTCGGAATTCAAGGGCAAGAGCGTGCTGCTGGTGGATGACTCCATCGTGCGCGGCACCACCAGCCGCGAGATCGTGCAGATGGCGCGCGAGTCCGGCGCCAAGAACGTGATCTTCGCCTCGGCCGCACCGCCGGTGAAGTTCCCCAACGTCTATGGCATCGACATGCCGACCCGCGACGAGTTGATCGCCTTCGGTCGCAGCGAAGAGGAAGTGTGCCGCGAGATCACCGCCGACGCCCTGGTCTACCAGGACGTGGAGGCGATGAAGCGTGCCATCTCCGACGCCAACCCGGCCTTGCGCAACTTCGAGGCTTCCTGCTTCGACGGTCACTACATCACCGGCGACATCACCCAGGAATACCTGGACCGCATCGAATACGCCCGCAAGAATCCCAAGCCGGCGCTGGAAGATGTGGTGCGTTCGCAGCTGAACCTGAACCTGGCTCGCGTGGATTGATCCGCGCTGTCCCAGAGGCTTGAACAGCACGCCGGTGGCCGCTTCTGCGGCACCGGCGTTTTTCGTTGGCGCGCAGCCGACGGGAAACTGGCATATCATTTTGCCTTTGGCCCCGCGCTTGCCTGTGCCGCTCACCCTGTATTTTCGATGACGCGATGAACGATAAAAAGACCTACGGCTTTACCACCACCATCCTCCACAGCGACCGCCAGAAGGGCATCGAGCATGGCTCGCTGCACAAGCCCATCCACACCTCGGTGACCTTCGGCTATGAAGACGCGCGCCAGCTGGCCGAAGTCTTCCAGGGCAAGCAGCCGGGCTATCGCTATGGTCGCCAGGGCAACCCCACCGTGTCGGCGCTGGAAGACAAGATCACCAAGATGGAAGACGGCAAGTCCACCATCTGCTTCGCCACCGGCATGGCCGCCATCGGTGCCATCGTCCAGGGCCTGCTGCGCGAGGGCGACCATGTGGTGTCCTCGGCCTTCCTGTTCGGTAATACCAATAGCCTATGGATGACCGTGGGCGCGCAGGGCGCCAAGGTGTCGATGGTGGATGCCACCGATGTGAAGAACGTCGAAGCCGCCATCACGCCCCATACCCGCCTGGTGTTCGTGGAGACCATCGCCAACCCGCGCACCCAGGTGGCGGATCTGAAGCGCATCGGCGAGCTGTGCCGCGAGCGCGGCATCCTCTATGTGGTGGACAACACCATGACCTCGCCCTACCTGTTCCGTCCCAAGACGGTCGGTGCCGGGCTGGTGGTCAATTCGCTGACCAAGTCCATCGGCGGCCACGGCAATGCGCTCGGTGGGGCCCTGACCGATACCGGCGAATACGACTGGACGCGCTATCCGCACATCGCCGAGAACTACAAGAAGAACCCGGCACCGCAGTGGGGCCTGGCGCAGATCCGTGCCAAGGCACTGCGTGACTTCGGCGCTACCCTGGGCCCGGAGGCGGCGCATCACATCGCCGTCGGCGCCGAGACCATGGCCCTGCGCCAGGAGCGCGAATGCAAGAACGCCCTGGCCCTGGCGCAGATGCTGGAAGCCGATGAGCGCGTCGCGGCCGTGTATTACCCGGGGCTGGAATCGCACCCGCAGCATGCCTTGTCCAAGGAATTGTTCCGCTCCTTCGGCAGCCTGATGTCCTTCGAACTCAAGGATGGCATCGATTGTTTCGACTACCTCAACCGCATGCACCTGGCGGTGGCTGCCAGCAACCTGGGCGACACCCGCACGCTGGTGATCCCGGTGGCGCACACCATCTTCTACGAGATGGGCGCCGAGCGCCGCGCCAGCATGGGCATTGCCGAGTCGCTCATCCGCGTCTCGGTGGGCCTGGAAGATACCGATGACTTGGTGGCCGACTTCCGCCAGGCACTGGATGCCTGATCCGGCCTGATCCGGCCTGCTGCGGCTGAAATGACAACGCCCGTCACCTCGCAGGAGGGACGGGCGTTGTCACATCATAGCCAGTGAAGGCGCCGGCTCAGGGCACCAGGTTGGCCACCGCCTCGCGATCGGCCCATTTGGTCTTGTAGGTCGGCCGGAAGCTCTTGAAGCGCTCGATCAGGCGCACCGGATCGGCCTCGTGCATCATCAGTCCCGACTGGTCGCTGCTGACGAAGCGCTGCGACACCAGGTGATCGACGAAGGCGATCAGGTTGTTGTAGAAGCCTTCCACGTTGTACAGGCTGATGGGCTTGTAGTGGAAGCCCAGCTGCGCCCAGGTCAACACCTCGAACAGTTCCTCCAGCGTGCCCATGCCACCGGGCATGGCCACGAAGCCGTCGGAGAGTTCAGCCATCATGGCCTTGCGTTCATGCATGTCCTTGACGATGTGCAGGCGGGTCAGGCCGTTGTGGCCCAGTTCCTTGTCCAGCAGGGCCTTGGGGATGACACCGGTGGCTTCGCCACCCAGTCGCATGACTTCGCTGGCGATGATGCCCATAAGGCCGACGTTGCCGCCGCCATAGACCAGGGCGATGTTGTTCTTCACCATTTCCTGCGCCAGCTGGCGCGCGGCCTCGGCATAGGCGGGGGAGGCCCCGGGAGAAGAGCCGCAATATACGCAAATCGATTTCATGTGTCCTCTGCAGTGTTCGTCGTTACGTCTTTACATCGTTACATCGTTACAATAGCCGGGCGCTGATGCGGGCTTGCCGACAAGCAGCCACTTTATCAAGCCGTGCTCCTGTTATACCATGATAGTGCAGTGCAGCATAAGCTTATGTGGTGACGCAAGCATGACAAGTCGCGCAGGCCATCCGGCCGTGCCGATCGCATCGCGGAAAAGGACATCATGTCAACCAACAAGATTGTCAGTCTCGCCCTGCAGGGCGGTGGCTCGCACGGCGCCTTCACCTGGGGCGTGCTGGATCGCCTGCTGGAAGATGGTCGCCTGGGACTGGAAGGCATCAGCGGCGCCTCGGCCGGGGCCATGAATGCCGCCGTGATGGCGCAAGGCTACATACAGGATGGGCGAGATGGCGCCCGTGCCGCGCTGGAGCGCTTCTGGACCAGCCTGTCCACCGGCGCCCCGCTGGACTACATCAACACCGATGCGGCGCCGGCCGTCATCACCAACCCGACGCCCATGCCGGGCATGCAGGCCCTGCTGGCGATGACGCGCTTCTTTTCGCCGACGCAATTGAACCCGCTGGACATCAACCCCCTGCGCGACATCCTCTTGGAGCAGGTCGATTTCGAGCGCCTGCGTCGCCAGCGCGAGCTCAAGCTCTTCATCGCCGCCACCCAGGTCAGCACCGGCACGCTGAAGATCTTCCGCAATGCCGACCTGTCGGTGGAAGTGCTGCTGGCCTCGGCCTGCCTGCCCTCGCTGCACCGGCCCATCGAGATCGATGGCGAAGCCTACTGGGATGGCGGCCTGACGGCCAATCCGCCGATCTTCCCGCTGCTGCATGCCTGTTCCGCGCGTGATGTGATGGTGGTGCTGCTGCACCCCAGCCGGCGCGCCGGCACGCCCACCACCAGCCATGACATCGGCCAGCGGCTCTCGGAGATCAGCTTCAGCTCGGCCTTCTTCACCGAGTTGAGCGCCCTGGCCCTGGCCAAGCGCGAGGCCGAGAATTCCACGCTGGCCTTCGGTTCGCTGGAGCGCCGGCTGCGCCAGCTCAATGTCCACATGATCGATGCCAACGAGCTCATGGAGCAGTTGACCAATCTCTCCAAGCTCAATACCCAGGCCAGTTTCATCGGCAGCCTGTTCCAGCAGGGGCGCGAGCGCGCCTCCGAATGGCTGGAGCAGAACTATGCCCAGATCGGCCATGCCTCGACCTTCGATCTGGGACGCTTCCTGCCCTGATGCCGGCTCCGATGGAGGCGCTTCGCGCACGATCGTTCTCTTTTGTCTATACTCTGCTGCTTGATCGCTGCCGCACCCACCCGGGGCGGCCAGACCGCAACACAAGCCAGAGAGAGCACAGAACCCGACATGCGCCAGAACATCGCCATCAAGCCATCCCGATCCGAATTCCTGCCGGTGCGCGGCCTGCGCTACCACATCCGCCACTGGGGCGATCCGTCCGCGCCCAAGCTGTTCATGATGCACGGCTGGATGGACATGTCGGCCTCCTTCCAGTTCATGGTGGATGCGCTGCAGCAGGAGTGGCATGTGATCGCGCCCGACTGGCGCGGCTTTGGCCAGACCGAGCGCGGTCATGGCGATTCCTACTGGTTCCCCGACTACCTGGCCGACCTCGACGCCATCCTCGACCACTATGCCGGTGACGCAGCCATCAACCTGCTGGGCCACAGCATGGGCGGCAATGTCGTGACCCTGTATGCCGGATTGCGGCCGCAGCGCATCCGCCGCCTGGTCAACCTGGAAGGGCTGGGTCTGCCGCCGACCAAGGCCGAGCAGGCGCCGGGGCGCCTGGTGCAATGGCTGGACGAGCTCAAGAACCGTCCGCTCATGCGCGGCTACGACAGCATCGACGACGTCGCTGCCCGGCTGCAGAAGAACAATGCGCGCCTGTCCGACGAGCGCGCCGCCTTCCTGGCGCAACACTGGTCGCAACAAGACGAGAGCGGCCTGTGGCAGATCCTGGGTGATCCGGCGCACAAGCAGGTCAGCCCCGTCCTGTACCGGGTCGACGAGATGATGGCGTGCTGGCGTCGCATCACCGCGCCGGTGCTGTGGATCGAGGCCACCAACAGCGATATCTGGCGCTTCTTCGGCCCGGCCACGCTCAAGCGCGAGGAAATCGATCGCCGCATTGCCTGCGTTCCCAATATCCAGGTGGAGATGATCGATGACGCCGGCCACATGCTGCATCACGACCAGCCCGAGCAACTGGCCCGCCTGATCGAGACCTTCCTGCAGGCGGCGCCCTGAAGTCCGGGGCGGCGAGCGGGGTGGGGACGAACAGCGTAAAATAGAAGCATTCACAACCATCCTGCATCCCCTGATCGGCGGCAGCCACAAGCGACCGGCCCGAGTCATCGCGCATCGTCATCGTCTATGTCTGAACTCAAGTTCGATCTGCATTGCCACTCCAATGTCTCCGAC
>JAFAMT010000100.1 GCA_019233085.1 Herbaspirillum sp. | reverse complement strand
GGGGCGCGCGCCTTGCAGCTGGAAGGGACTATCGGCAGCTTCACGCCCGGCTGCGATGCCGACTTCATCGTCCTCGACCCGCAGGCCACGCCACTGCTGGCACGGCGCAGCGCCACCACCGAGAATCTGGAAGAGCAGTTGTTCGCGCTGGCCATCCTGGGTGATGACCGGGCCATTGCGGCTACCTATTCGGCGGGGGTGAGGGTGCATCAGCGCTGATCGATCCCGCCAACCCGGGAAGCCATCGCAGGCCCGGCCTCGCCCTTATGGTGAGGCCGGGCTTTTTATTGGTCGATTCTGCTTATCCAAGCTTCACGCCTGAAGGGAGTGCCTGCTTGAATCACCTCAGCGCGGCTGGTAAAGATAGATGAAGGCATCCACCGCGCGCTCGGCCGAGTCCTGCAGGGCCTGCGGGGCGACCTCGGTCACTACGTTGAGCATGCGCGCTTCCATCCACTCCGCCTCCACCAGCGCGCGGAATTGCAGGGCGGCGATCCAGGCATCGCTGACACGCAGCTTGCCCGCTTCCATCTTGACCTTGAAGAAATCGGCGATCTTGGTCCAGCCGCGCTTGGGGCCGCGCTCGTAGAGCATGGGGCCCAGCTCGGACTTGCCGGCATAGTAGGACGCCAGGCGCTTGACCGCGATCACCTCGGGCCGGAAGATCACCTGCAGGTAATGACGCGCCAGTCGCACCAGGGCCACGCGCAGGTCATCCTCGGTGCGCAGGGCCATGAAGGCTTCTTCGAACTGGCAACCGACCTGCTTCAACATCACTTCGACAAAGATCTCTTCCTTCGAGCTGAAGTAGTTGTACAACGTGGCCTTGGAGCCCCCGATGCGGGCCGAGATCTCGGCCATGGAGGCGCCTTCGAAGCCGATCTCGTTGAACACCTCGCCGGCGATGTCGATCATCGCCTGCCGGCGTTCCTCACTTTTCTTGCGCATGAATTTTCCTGTGGTGCGGGCCGCATCCGCGACCGATCCCGAATTATAGGCGGAGATACCATCCAAAGCCGCCTGTTTCACATCAATTCCCCGCAAAAAATCACTGTTGCGGCGTTGCCGCACAAAGACGAGTAATTTCTCGCAATGTGCCTTGACTATTCCAGAAGCTCAATACTATACTGAACTGTACAGTTTTAAAACAAAGTATTTTCATTCCTCTCTCCACGACCATGAACAGACATTCCTCTCCCGACCGCAGCGGCCCGACCCGGCCCGGCCTGCGCATGGAGCGTCGCCCCTTGCCCCTGAGGCAAGTGGCGACGGCTTCGGCGGCAGTGCTGGCGGCTGCGCTGATGGCCGGCTGCGCCTCCTTTACCGATCTCGGTGCGCGCGCCGAGCCCAAGTCCATCGATAGCTACCAGAGTGCCCAGACGCTGGCGACCACCGGCGTACAGGCCGCCTGGCCGGCCGATCGCTGGTGGCAGGTCTATGGCGACGACCAGTTGAACGCGCTCATCGACGAAGCCCTCAAGAGCGCCCCCTCGATGGCGGTGGCCAAGGCGCGCCTGATGAAGGCCGAAGGCAGCGCCCAGCAGCAAGGGGCGGCGCTGTATCCGGAAGTCAGCGCCAACGCCTCGCTGGATCATGTGAAGCAGTCCTATAACAACGGCGTGCCGCCCGCCTTCGTTCCCAAGGACTACAACAACGAAACCCGCACCACGCTGGACTTCAGCTACGAGATCGACTTCTGGGGCAAGAACCGCGCCGCGCTGGCATCGGCCACCTCCGAGCTGGAAGCCAGCCGCGCCGATGCCGCCCAGGCACGCATCACCCTGGCCACCTCGATCGCCTCGGCCTATGCCGACCTGGCGCAGCTGTATGCCCAGCGCGATACCAACGAAGCCGCCCTGAAGGTGCGCATGGAAACGCTGGACCTGTTCCGCCAGCGCTTCGCCAATGGCCTGGAAACCCGTGGCTCGGTCAAGCAGATGGAAGCCCGCAACGCCATCGCCCAGGCCGATCTCAAGGCCACCGACGAATCCATCGGCTTGCAGCGCAACAAACTGGCCGCGCTGGCCGGCGCCGGCCCGGATCGTGGCCTGTTGCTGGTGCGCCCCAAGATCGACCTGTCCAAGCCCTTCGCCCTGCCGGCACAACTGCCGGTGGAACTGCTGGGTCGCCGTCCCGACATCGTCGCCGCACGCCTGCGCGCCGAGGCGGCGGGCAAGCAGATCAAGGTGGCGCGCGCGGCCTTCTATCCCAATGTCAACCTGAAGGCCTACTTCGGCTTCCAGTCGCTGGGCATCGACATGCTCACGCGCAGCGGCTCTGACATCGGTAGCATCGGCCCGGCGATCTCCCTGCCCATCTTCAATGGTGGTCGCCTGCGCGGACAGTTCCGCTCGGCCAGCGCCAGCTATGACGAAGCCGTGGCCAACTACGACCAGGCCGTCACCCAGGCCCTGCAGGATGTGGCCGACGTGGGCGTGAGCGAAAAGGCGCTGTCGGGCCGTCTGGACAATGTCCAGGCCGCTGCCGACGCCGCCGAGGAAGCCTATCGCATCGTCAGCAACCGCTATAACGGCGGCCTGGCCAACTACCTCGACGTACTCAATGCCCAGGACACGCTCATCAGCAACCTGCGCCAACTCTCCGACCTGCGCTCGCGCATGTTCACCCTGGATGTCGCGCTGGTGCGCGCACTGGGTGGCGGCTATCGTGCCACCGACAGCAACAGCAGCAGCAGCCAGGACAGCGCCACCGCGCCCCACACCGACACGCAAGCAAAAGGTTAATCATCATGTCCCATAGCGATCCCCAAGCGACCCACACCATGGCCGACGACGCCAAGCAACGCACTGAAGCAGCCGCCGCAACGGCAGCAGCGCAGAAGCGCAAGAAGCTCTTTTCCATCTTCGGTGGCGTGGTCGCCATCGTCGGCATCGGCTACGGCGCCTACTGGTACCTGGTCGGCTCGCGCTACGTCGAGACCGACAATGCCTACACCGCTACCGAAGTGGCCACCGTCACCCCGGCCATCAACGGCATCGTGGCGGACGTGAAGGTGGTCGATACCCAGTCCGTCAAGAAGGGCGACGTGCTGGTGCGCATCGACGACGCCGATGCCCGCCTGGCCGTGGCGCAAGCCGCTGCCGACCTGGATCGCACCGAGCGCAAGGTCAAGGGCTTCTTCGCCAACGACGCCGGCCTGGCCGCGCAAGTGCTGGCTCGCGAAGCCGAACAGAAGCGCGCCAGCGCCCAGCTGCTGTCGGCCCAGGCCGACCTCAAGCGCGCCGAGATCGACCTGCAGCGCCGCGAGGCACTGGCCAAGTCGGGTTCGGTCTCAGGCGAGGAACTGAGCAATGCCCGCACCGCCCTGCTCAACGCCCAGGCCAGCCTGAAGGCAGCCGAAGCCAATGAAGTGCAGTCGCGTGCCAACATCAAGGCCACCCTGGGTGCGCAAAAGGCCAGCACGGTCCTGACTGCCGACACCACCGTGGACGACAACCCCGAAGTGCTGCTGGCCCGTGCCAAGCTGGAACAGGCCAAGCTGGACCTGGAGCGCACAGTGTTGCGCGCCCCGGTCGATGGCGTGATCGCCCGCCGCCAGGTGCAAGTGGGCCAGCGCGTGCAGACCGGCGCCAGCCTGCTGTCGGTGGTGCCGATGCAGGAGATGCACGTGGATGCCAACTTCAAGGAAGGCCAACTGACCAAGGTCAAGATCGGCCAGCCGGTCACCATGAAGGCAGACCTCTATGGCGGTTCGGTGGAATACCACGGTGTGGTCAGCGGCCTGTCCGGCGGCACCGGTTCGGCCTTTGCGGTGATCCCGGCGCAGAACGCCACCGGCAACTGGATCAAGGTGGTGCAGCGTCTGCCGGTGCGGATCTCGCTCGATCCCAAGGAACTGGCACAGCGTCCGCTGTCGGTGGGCTTGTCGATGGTGGTCGAGATCGATACCCGCGGCCAGATCCAGGCCGGCGATACACCGCAGCAAAAAACTGCCCAGAATCGCGACGCCAAGGCTGCCGCGCTGTAATGTCGGACCTGACACAAGAAGAGGTTTCCCATGTCATCCACTGTTAGCGCAGACGCCGGCGCAGTACCGGCTCCGGTGCCAGCACCCATGCAGGAGCCGGGTACACTGTCCGGCGGCCAGTTGCTCGGTGCCGGCATCCTGCTGGCCGCGGCCAACTTCATCGCCGTGCTCGACACCACGATCGCCAACGTCTCGGTCTCGCACATCGCCGGCGCGCTGGGTTCATCCACCAGCCAGGGCACCTACGTCATCACCTCCTACGCGGTGGCCGAGGCGATTACCGTGCCGCTGACCGGCTGGCTCGCCAACCGCTTCGGCACGGTGCGCGTGTTCATCCTGTCGAT
>JAFAMT010000340.1 GCA_019233085.1 Herbaspirillum sp. | reverse complement strand
CGCCTGACCTGCTCATGGTTGAGGCCAACCTCAACGGCATCGGCAATGCGCTGGACAACCACCTCACCGGTAACGACCAGAACAATATCCTGGACGGCATGGGCGGCGCCGACATCATGGCCGGCGGCAAGGGCGACGACAGCTACTATGTGGACAATGCCGGCGACCAGGTCATCGAGAAGGCGGGCGAAGGGGTGGATACCGTCTATGCCAAAGTCAGTACCAGCCTCTCGGCCAATGTCGAGAACCTGGTCCTGCTCGATGCCGGCAAGCCGCAGAGCGCCGTGATCAACGGGGTCGATCTCCTGGTCTATGGCTATCCCGGTTCTTACCAGCTGAACTACAACCAGGGCAACGCGGTAGCCGGCTACAAGGGTACCTGCGGCGAGACCTCGGTGGCCAACGTCACCATGCTCGGTGACAAGCCGGTGACGGAAAAGGAAGTCGTCGAGCGCGCCATCAAAGAGGGTCTGTGCGATACCGACAGCAAATTCCCCGGTGCTCGCGGTGCCACCACCCAGTGGGATCAGCACCAACTGCTTGAGGAATTCGGTTTCAGCTCCACGGTGGCGGATGGCTTCAACGCGCAAAAGGTCGCCCGTGATATCAAGGAAGGCAAGGGCGTGACCGTGAGCGTCTATGCTGATGCGCTATGGGATGGCAGCGTTGTGCCCGGCCGTGCGTTCAGCAATCATCGCATCACCGTGACCGGTGTCGCCTGCTCGGCCAGCACCGGCGACATTGCCGGTTTCTACATCGCCGACTCCGGACGTGGCCGCGCCAGCGACATGTGCCGTTTCGTCACCACGGAACAGATGAAGAGGGTCGCGAGCGCCCGCGGCGCCAATACCATCACCACCGATGCCCCGATCAAGATGCTCCAGCAAGACATCAATGCCACCGGTAACGAACTCGACAATACCCTGGTCGGCAACCGGGGCGACAATGTGATCACCGGAGGACGCGGCAACGACCTGCTGATCGGCGGGGCCGGCAATGACACCTACGTCATGGGCCGGGGCGACGGACAGGATGTCGTCTACGACCATGATGCGACCAAGGCCAACATCGACATCCTCAAGTTCAGCGACGCCAGGCAGACCAACCTGTGGTTCAGCCATGTGGGTAACGACCTGCGGATCGATGTGATGGGAACCAAGGACCAGGTGACCGTCAAGGACTGGTATGTAGGCGGCACCAGCGGCACCGACAACCACATCGAGCGCATCAAGACCGCCGACGGCAAGACCCTCTACGACAACGATGTCGAAAAACTGGTTCAGGCCATGGCCAGCTTCGCCCCGCCGTCGGCCACCCAGACCAGCTGGAAAGAGGGCCAGACCAGCCAGGGCAAGGTCTTGCTGAGCATCACGCACTGACGCCGCGGGGATGGCCGCTGGCGTGCAAGACCGACGCCAGCGGCCGCTCGGGAGGGTCACTCAGGTGGGTCACTCAGGTGGGTCATTTAGCTGCTACAATCCGCGCCTACCAAGCCGGGAGGAGCGCTGCATGGCGCTCTTCGCACCAGATCACCCCGTGCTGGACCGTTATCTCCATCGGCCACTTGCATGGCGCAACCGGTCCGCACCCATTCCAGGACCCCGCATGCCCACCCAGCAAGAATTCGACGCCTTGAAGCAAAGCCACAATGCGCTCTTGAACAAGTTCATCGAAAACAACACCGCCGACCAGATCCTGTTTTCCACCCTCTTCACGGCAGCGGCCGTGCTGTCCAAGGATGGCAAGCAGTTCACCGAAGGCGCCATGGGCATCGCCCGTTCGCTGGCCGCCCAGTTGAATGCCGGCGGCACCATGCCCAAGGCGCTGCTGGAGACGGTGGAAACACGCATCGCCACCATCGAGGCGCTGCTCAGGGACAAGTTCGACTAAGCCCGGCAAGCTCCCCAGTCCGCTGCCATGGCTGTTGACCATTACGAGAACTTCCCGGTTGCCTCGTTGCTGCTGCCGGCCCATCTGCGCCCGGCCGTAGGCGCCATCTACGCCTTTGCCCGCAGTGCCGACGATATCGCCGACGAAGGCGAGGCCCAGCCCGCCCAACGGCTGGCCGAGCTGCATGCCTATGCGCAGCAGCTGGACCTGATCGAGGCCGGCCAGGCCAGCAACCACCCGATCTTCCAGCGGCTGCGCCCCTACATCGCCGCTCATGCACTGCCGCTGCAGCCCTTCCGAGACCTGCTGTCGGCCTTCAGGCAGGATGTGGTCACGACCCGTTATGCCCGCTATGAGGACCTGCTCGACTACTGCCGCCGTTCGGCCAATCCGGTCGGCACCCTCATGCTGCACCTCTACAAGGCAGCCAGCGAAGAGAATCTGCGCGATTCGGACGCCATCTGCAGTGCGCTGCAATTGATCAACTTCTGGCAAGATGTCGCTATCGACTGGAAAAAAGCACGCATCTACCTGCCCATGGAAGATCTGCAAGCGCATGGCCTGAGCGAGCAGGATATCGACCAGGCCTGCCGTGACCAGCGCTGGCAAGCACTGATGCGCTTCGAGGTGGCACGCGCCCGCGCCCTGATGCTGTCCGGCGCACCGCTGGCCAAACGCCTGCCCGGCCGCATCGGCTGGGAGCTGCGCCTGGTGGTGCAAGGTGGCCTGCGCATCCTGGAGCGTATCGAGCAGGTAGAGGGAGATGTGTTCCGGCAGCGCCCCAAGCTGGGCAAATGGGATTGGCTGGTCGTGGCCTGGCGCGGCTTGACCATGTAAGCGACACCACTGCCAGGCCGCTCAGGGCGAGGCAGTGACTGTCGGAGCGGATCAGACCAGCAAGGCCGCCGTCAGGGTGCGGATCTGTTCTTCGGAATCATCCAGCAGCTCGCGCAGGGATTGATCACCGATGTAGTCGTCCACCAGGTTGTCCCCGCCCACCCCTACCTCGGCGACCGTGCGGTGCAGCGGCGAGGGCACGGGCGAAAGTTCCTTGGCCAGCAGCAACACGTCGCCGATGGTCTGGGGCGGCAACACCCGCACACCATGCCAGAGCGACTCGATGGCATCGCTGACCGCCTGCGGCACGCCCAGCTTCTTGAGCACGGCGCGGCCGATCATCTTCTCGCCGTATTCCATCCAGTCCTCGGTCCCGCCCTCCAGCAGGCCGGGATAGTCATCGGTACGCGAAAGCAGGTAGAAGCCGCCCACTTCGTGCACGATACCGGCAAACATGGCCGTTTCCGGATCGCCGTTGGTCAGCTTGGAAGTCAATACATAGGCCGTTGCCGCCACGTGGGCGCAGTGCTCCCACAGTTGCGCCGACTTGATGCGCATGCCGGGATTGTTGATGGTGCGGCCCAGCTGGCGCACGATGACCGAGGTGGTAATCGTATTGAGGGTACGAAAACCCAGCCGCATCACCGCCGCGCGCACATTGTTGATCTCGCCGCCGGAACGGTTGTAGGCCGCCGAGTTGGCGATGGCCACGGTGCGCGCGGCCACCAGCGGCTCGGCCGTGACCAGCTTGGCCGCCAGTTCCAGGTGGCAATCGGGGTCCGCCAGGGCTTTTTGCAGCTTGATCGAGGCGCTCACGTTGGCGGGAAACACCAGCTCCCCGCGTCCGGCCTGCGACGCGATGTTGCGAAAGATTTCAAGTCTGTCCATGATGTCTCCACACTCCTGTTGTGTCCCTGACTTACCCGGCGTTGCGCTGCCTGGCATCAAAGCTGACAGCAAACTTCATCCGGTATTGCCATATTGTGCATTTGTTTTTCCGGACGAGTGACTACCTTGAGCTTAATGGACAACGCAGCGGCCCGCAATAAGCTGTGTGCGCCGCATTTGCTCCGGCATTTGCTCTGGCGTGCGCACTCGGCTAGCATAGCGCCTTTGCCGGAACTTCCCCGTTCCGGCGCAGCACCGTAGATGGTCCAACCGCCGCCACGCCACCCATGTCTCCAGACGAATACTGCCAGCAGAAGGCCGCCGCCAGCGGTTCCAGCTTCTATTACAGCTTCCTGTTCCTGCCGCCGCAACGCCGGCTGGCGATCACGGCGCTGTACGCCTTTTGCCGCGAAGTCGACGATACCGTCGATGAAATCGAAGATTCCATGGTGGCCCGCACCAAGCTGATGTGGTGGCGCAAGGAAATCGCCGCCATGCTCGAAGGCCAGCCGACCCACCCGGTCACCAAGGCCTTGCACCCGCACATGGCCACCTACCAGCTCAAGGGCGAACACCTGCAGGCCATCATCGATGGCATGGAGATGGACCTGGACCAGAGCCGCTATCTCGACTACCCCGGCCTGCAGCGCTATTGCTGGCATGTGGCCGGCGTGGTGGGTGTGCTCTCGGCCAGCATCTTCGGCCATACCCAGCCGGCCACGCTGCTCTTTGCCGAGAAGCTGGGCCTGGCTTTCCAGCTCACCAACATCATCCGCGACGTCGGCGAGGACGGCCGCAAGGGCCGTATCTACCTGCCCGTCAATGAATTGCAGCAATTCAACGTGACCGCCGCCGACATCCTCAATGCCCGCCACAGCGAGCGCTTCGAAGCCCTGATGAAGTTCCAGGTCGAGCGCGCCCAGGCGGTCTATGAGGAAGCCTTTGCCCTGCTGCCCCGGGAAGACCGGCGCGCCCAGCGTCCGGGCCTGATGATGGCGGCCATCTACCGCACCCTGCTCGACGAGATCGCCCGCGACGGCTACCACGTGCTGAATCAGCGCATCTCGCTCACGCCCATCCGCAAGCTGTGGCTGGCGTGGAAGACCTACGTCTTCGGCTGAGGTTCGGCTGATGTTCGCCTGACTCCCGTCCCCTGCCCGTCATGAAGAACGCTCCCCGCCACCATGCCGTGATCGGCGCCGGCTGGGCCGGTTGCGCCGCCGCCGTGACGCTGGCCGCCGCCGGCCACCGGGTCAGCCTGTTCGAGGCCGCCCGCACCCTCGGCGGCCGGGCGCGCCGCATCGACCTGGACGGGCGCCTGCTGGACAACGGCCAGCACATCCTGCTGGGAGCCTATCGCGCCACGCTGGCCCTGATGAAACAGGTCGGCGTCAGCGCGGATGCGGCCTTGCTGCGGCTGCCACTGCAGATGCGTTACCCGCTGGAGGCGGGCGGTGATGGCATGGATTTCGTGGCGCCGCGCCTGCCGGCACCCTGGCATGTGGCGGTGGCACTGCTGCGGGCCAAGGGACTGGCGCGCGAGGACAAGCTGGCGCTGGCGCGTTTTTCGACCACGGCGCGCTGGATGGGCTGGCAGTTGCATCAGGATTGCAGCGTGGCTGAGCTGCTGGAGCGCTACGAACAGACCCCGCGCCTGGTCAAGCTGATGTGGGCGCCATTGTGCATCGCCGCGCTCAATACCCCGCCAGAGCGCGCATCGGCACAGGTCTTCCTGAATGTCTTGCGCGACAGCCTGGGCGCGCGCCGTGCCGCCTCCGACATGCTGATCCCGCGCCTGGACCTGAGCGCCCTGCTGCCCGATGCCGCCGCCGACTATCTCACCCGGCGCGGCGGCCTGGTGCTGCCCGGTGTCACCGTGGGCCACATCGCGCCCGGCAGCGCCCCGGGCAGCTGGCGCCTGGCAGCGCGCCAGGGCGAAGACCTGGGCGAATTCTCCGGTGTGGTGCTGGCCACCGGGCCGGAGGCCGCCGCCCAGCTGCTGGAGGGCTTGCACGACACCGATGCCCTGCGCGCCTTGCGCCATGAGCCCATCACCACCTGCTACCTGCAATATCGAGCTCCGCTGCGCCTGGCCGCGCCCTTCTACGCGCTGGCCGATGCGCCCGAGCGCGAGGCCTGGGGCCAGTTCGTCTTCGACCGGGGCCAACTGGGGGGCGCCGCCGGCCTGCTGGCCGTGGTGGTGAGCGCCGCCGGCCGGGCCATCGCCGACGGACATGCCGCCCTGGCCGAGGGTATCGTCCGCCAGCTGGCTGACGACTTTGGCTTGCCGGCACTGGCGACGCCACAGTGGAGCCGTGTGGTCACCGAAAAACGCGCCACCTTCTCCTGCACACCGGGATTGACGCGCCCCGACAGTGCCGGCCTGCCCGCCGGGCTGGCGCTGGCCGGTGACTATGTGGCCGGTGACTACCCGGCCACCCTGGAAGGCGCCGTACGCAGCGGTCGTGCGGCCGCCCGCCTGCTGGCGGCCTGATCCGGCCATCGCCACGGCGCGTCTATCGCTCTTGCCGATATAAAATTTTCATGGATACCGGCAAAGGGATTCACCCCATCCATGGCGGCGATGCACTAGGATAGCGAACCATCTGCAGTTCCCATCCAGGAGTCCCGATTCCGGTTCGTGTCTGCATCACCATCGCCCGGCGGCAAAAAGCCGCGTTTGATATCTACGGAGAAAATAATATGCCGGTCATGACCTGTGTCGAAGACTTCCGCCTGCTGGCCAAGAAGCGCGTACCCAAGGCCTTTTACGACTACGCCGACAGCGGCTCCTACACCGAAGGCACCTATCGCGCCAATACCCGCGACCTGGCCGCCCTGAAGCTGCGCCAGCGCGTGGCCATCAACGTCGACGAACGCAGCACCCGCACCACCATGATCGGCCATGACGTGACCATGCCGGTGGCCATCGCCCCCACCGGCCTGACCGGCATGCAGTGGGCCAATGGCGAGATGCTGGGCGCGATCGCCGCCGAGAAGTTCGGCATCCCCTTCACGCTCTCGACCATGAGCATCTGCTCCATCGAGGACGTGGCCAGCGTGACCACCAAGCCTTTCTGGTTCCAGCTCTATGTGATGCGCGACCGTGGCTTCGTGAAGTCGCTGATCGAACGCGCCAAGGCCGCCAAGTGCTCGGCGTTGGTGCTCACGCTGGACCTGCAGATCCTCGGCCAGCGCCACAAGGACCTCAAGAACGGCATGTCGGTGCCCCCCAAGCTGACCCTGGAGACGCTGCTGGACCTGGCCAGCAAGCCCGGCTGGGCGCTGCGCGCGCTGGGTGGACGCAAGACCTTCGGCAACCTGGCCGGCCACATCAAGGGCGGCGAAGGCGCCGGCGGCGTGCAGACCCTCTCCAAGTGGACCGCCAGCCAGTTCGACCCCACCCTGAACTGGGATGACGTGGCCTGGATCAAGGAACAATGGGGTGGCAAGCTGATCCTCAAGGGCATCCTCGACGTCGAGGATGCCAAGCTGGCCGTGAAGACCGGCGCCGATGCCATCGTGGTCTCCAATCATGGCGGCCGCCAGCTCGATGGCGCCATGTCCTCCATCGAAGCCCTGCCGGCCATTGCCGAGGCCGTGGGCGACCAGATCGAAGTCTGGTTCGACGGTGGCATCCGCTCCGGCCAGGATGTGCTCAAGGCCGTGGCCCTGGGTGCCCGCGGCACCATGATCGGCCGCGCCTTCCTCTACAGCCTGGGTGCCATGGGTGGCGATGGCGTGTCGCAGATGCTGGAAATCATCCGCAAGGAACTCGATGTCAGCATGGCCCTGACCGGTACCAAGGACATCAAGGACGTCGGCCGCCATATCCTGGTGCCCTGACGCCAGTGCGCTGCCCCAAAAAAATCCCGGCCCACCGCGAGGTGGCCGGGATTTTTTCTTGCGGGCAGCCCGTCGGGGCTGAGGCCTCAAGATCTACCGATGGGGCTTTTCCTTGAGAACATCGATGACCTCCTCCTGTCCATAACGCCGCGCCAGGTCCAGCGCGGTCAGGCCTTCCTTGTTCTTCAGGCTGAGGTCGGCACCGCCGTCACGCAAGGCCGCCACCGCCGCCACCCGGCCACGCATGGCCGCCAGCATCACCGGCGTCATCTGCTCGTCGGGCGACTCGGCATCCACATAGGCCGAGGCGTCCAGCAGCAGCTTGACGATCTCCGAACTGCCGTTGATGGCGGCGTAGTGCAGCGCCGTCCAGCCGGGACGGTTGACTTCCACCTCGCGAGCGAGCAGCAGCTTGACCACCGGCACGTTGCCATAGAAGGCCGCCAGCATCAGCGGTGTGTCGCCGTTGGTGGCCTGGGCTTCCAGGTTGACGTCGGGGGCGTTGACCAGCAGGTCGAAGGCCTTCATCGAATCCTCGCGGATGGACAGCATCAGGCCGGTATAGCCGCGCTTGGGCTCGATCAGGTTAGGCCCCATGCCGCGCTGCATCAGTTGCTTGAGGAAATACACGTTATCCATGCGGATGGCCTGGAAGTACTCCTCATAGGCACCCGCGCGGGCGGCGCCCGGCAAGAGCAGCGACGTATAGAGAACGATGCGGCCGATGCCGCCGAAGCGGGTGCGCAGCTTTTCCAGCAGGGTCATGGCTTGATTCCGAACAGCTTGAAGAAATTGTCAGAGGTCTGGCGCGCCACTTCGGCGGCCGGGATGCCGCGCAGGTCGGCGATGAACTCGCCGACGTGGCGCACGTAGCCGGGTTCGTTGGTCTTGCCGCGGTAGGGAACCGGCGCCAGGTAGGGCGAATCGGTTTCGATCAGCATGCGCTCCAGCGGGATGGTGCGCGCCACCTGCTGCAGGTCCTTGGCCGACTTGAAGGTGACGATGCCCGAAAACGAGATGTAGAACCCCAGTTCGATGGCCGCATCGGCCACCTCCTGCGACTCGGTGAAGCAGTGCATGACACCGGCCACCCCGCCTGCCTCAGGGCTGGCGCCTTCCTCGCGCAGGATGCGGATGGTGTCTTCCGAGGCCGAGCGGGTATGGATGATGAGCGGCTTGCCGGTCGCGCGAGAGGCGCGAATATGCACGCGGAAGCGCTCGCGCTGCCATTCCAGGTCGCCCTGCAAGCGGTAATAGTCCAGGCCGGTCTCACCGATGGCGATGATGCGCGGATGGTCGGCCAGCCGGACCAGCTCTTCCACGGAGGGTTCGGGCGTGTCCTCGTAGTCGGGATGCACGCCCACCGAGGCGTAGACATTGGGATATTGCTCGGCCAGGGCCAACACTTGCGGGAAATCGGGCAGGTCCACCGACACGCACAGGGCATGGCTGACCTGGTTTTCGGCCATCTTGCCGAAGATCTCGGGCAGACGCGCCGCCAGGTCGGGGAAGTTGATGTGGCAATGGGAATCGATATACATGGGCGCTATTGTAAAGCGATGCGCCGCACGTGTCGCCCCTGCTTGGCTTGGCTGACCGAAGCGGCCCGCCCTGGCCTGGCTGCTTCAAGCCCATCCATGATGCATCCCTCAGCGCGCCACCGGGCGCTTGGACAACTTGCGCTGCAGGGTGCGCCGGTGCATGTTCAGCGCCCGCGCGGTCGAGGAAATATTGCCCTCATGCTCGGCCAGCACGCGCTGGATGTGCTCCCATTCCAGCCGCTCCAGCGACAGCGGCGAGACGTCCTCCACCGCCAGGGCCGGCTCGGCGGCTGCTTCCCCCTCGGCGGCGTGGGCCAGGGCCGAGAGAATGGAATCCACGTTGGCCGGCTTGGCCAGGTAGTTGTCGGCGCCCGACTTGATCGCCTGCACCGTGGTGGCGATGCTGGCATAGCCGGTCAACACCAGCAGGCGTGCCTGCGGCAAGGCCTGGCGCAGCGGCGCGACCCATTGCAGGCCGGAGTCCTTCTCCAGCTGCAGGTCGATGGTGACGTATTCGAAGAGCTGCCGGCGCGCCGCCTCCACGGCCTCTTCGCCGCTGTGGGCGACGGTGGGCCGGAATCCTCGCCGCGCCAGCGACCTGGCCAGCGTGCTGGCAAAGACATCGTTATCGTCGAGGATCAGGAAAGCTGCGCTCATCGGAAATTCTGCAAAAAATATAAAAAGAAACGAAACAAGCTGGCAAGACCCTCCCGGCTCACGCCAGCGGGAACCACAGCTCGGCGACGCTACCCTGGCCCGGCGTGGAATGCAGATGCAGCTTGCCCCCCAGGTGGACCGCACTGGCGAAGGCCAGCATCAAGCCGATACCGGAGCCACCGCTGCTGCTGGCGACCGGCCCGCGTCCCAGGCGTTGCAGCAGCTCGGGGGCGATGCCGCCGCCATTGTCGGCCACCCGGATGATAGCGCGCTGGCGGCCATCTCTTGACGGTGTATCGGCCGCCGTCAGGGTGATACGGATCTCGCCCTTCTGCCCGCGCTCGCGCACCGCGTAGGCGGCGTTGTCCAGCAGGGTCAGCACGATCTGCGAGAGGTCCTGCAACTGACTGGCCCGCCACTGCGGCTGGTGTACCTCGGCCACCAGCAGCACCGCCGGATGACGCAGGCCCCAGCCTTCCAGCAGGCTCCTGAGCCAGGGCGCGAGCGGCGCGCTGCCCTCGTTGCGGGCCTGGGCATCGGCATCCAGGCGCATGCTCTCCAGGGCGGTCTTGCAGGCGGCGATCTGTTCCTCGACGATGCGCAAGTCTTCGTCATAGGGGGCCAGGGCGGGATTGTCGACCATCTCCCGACGCAGTTCCCCGGCGATCACCGCCACCGTCGACAAGGGGGTATTGAGCGCATGGGCCGCCCCGGCCGCCTGGGTACCCAGCGCCAGGATGCGCTGGCTTTGCAGCTGCCGCTCGCGCGCCTGCGCCAGCTGCCCATCACGCGTGCGCACCGCCGCGGCGATGCGGCTGACGAACCAGGTGATCAGCAGCGCCGAGATCGAGAAATTGATCCACATCCCCGCCAGGTGATAGGCCATGGCCTGGTCATGGTCGTGGATGTGCAGCGGCTGGTAGAAATAGACCAGCCCCGAGTACGCCCCCAGCGCGCAGGCCGCCAGCAGCAGCGCATAGGGCCAGGCCAGGCTGGCCGCGCCGGCCGCCAGCGTGGGCAGGTAGAAGGAGACGAAGGGATTGGTCGAGCCGCCCGAGAAATACAGCAGGGCCGTCAGCACCGCCACATCCAGCAGCAGCTGCAGCAGCAGTTCGCCCTGCTCGGCCGGGCGCAACCAACGCATGCGCAGCCAGGTGGCGGCGTTGATCAGGGCCTGCAAGGCGATGAGCGCCACCAGCTCGGTCAACGGCAGCGTGATATGCAACCAGGCCTGGGCCCCCGCCAAGACCAGCAGCTCGCCAGCCACCATGGCCCAGCGCAGCCAGAACAGGCGCGATAGCAAGGGATGCTGGGGCAAGGACGGGCCCAGCGGGGACGGCGCTGGACTGATGCGGGAGGCGGCGGATGTCATGGACGCGATTATAAGGGCGATGCCTGCGGCAGCACTGCCATCTCATGATCACCATCAGCCACCGTGCCGGCATACCGGCAGAGCAAGATTCTCTTTCCTCTCATTCCCGATGAAAAATTCTCGAAATAAATGCAAATGATAACGATTATTACTTATAATCAGCGCAGTTTTTCTATTTCTTAGTGGAATTTTCGAGAGAATCTTGATGTCATCCCGCCCTGCCCATCGCCTATCCCCGTTCGCTGCCGCAGTCGCCCTGCTCTTCCTGGCACCCTTGCCGGCCCTGGCCCAAGCCGCTGGCGAGCGCCCCGCTGCCGATCCGAAAGACGCACAAGTACTGCCCACCGTGACCGTCAACGCATCCGCCGATGCATCCGCCGACGGCCTGCCCAGGGAGTTTGCCGGTGGCCAGGTGGCGCGCGGCAGCCGCCTGGGCGTGCTCGGCAATGTCGACAACCTGGACAGTCCGGTGCGCTCGGTGGCCTATACCCGGCAACTGATCGCCGACCAGCAGGCCCACGGCGTGGGCGACGTGCTCAAGAACGACCCGGTAGTGCGCACCACGCGCGGCTTTGGCAACTTCCAGGAGTCGTACATGATCCGCGGCTTCATCGCCAACTCCGACGACCTGATGTACAACGGCCTGTTCGGCATCCTGCCGCGCCAGTATGTGGCCTCCGAGATGATGGAACGGGTCGAAGTGCTCTATGGCGCCAGCGCCTTCCTCAACGGCGCCACGCCAGGTGACGCCGGCCTGGGCGGCACCATCAACATCCTGCCCAAGCGCGCTTCCAATGAGCCGCTGACCGAGGTCACGCTGGGTTACGAGTCCGGCAACACCAAGTATGGCGCCATCGACTTCTCGCGTCGCCTGGGCCCGGAAGACCGGCTGGGCATCCGCATCAACGCGGCCCGCCATGCGGGTGGTACGGGCGTCTCGGGCGAAAAGCGCGAAACCAACGTGTTCTCGCTGGGCGCCGACTATCGCGGCAACAATTTCCGCCTCTCGGCCGACCTGGGCGTGCAGGAAAACAACCTCAACAACATCCGCTCCAGCGTGTCGCTGGCCTCGGGCCTGACCTCGCTGCCGGCGGCGCCCAGCGGCTCGGCCAACTACTCGCAGCCCTGGTCCTATTCCAACGAGCGCGACATCTTCGGCACCGTCCGTGGCGAGTGGGATCTCTCCGACAACACCACGGCCTGGGCCGCCTTCGGCGCCCGCCAGGGTACGGAAAACAACTCGCTCTCAGGCGTGCGTGTGAACAATGCCAGCACCGGCGCCGCCTCCACCTACCGCTTCGACAATGCACGCCAGGATGACGTGGCCACCGGCGAAGTGGGCCTGCGCACCCATCTCAACACCGGCCCGGTCTCACACAAGCTGGTGGCGGCTGCCTCGCTGTATTCGCTGAACTCGCGCAACGCCTATGGCTATTCGTCCTTCTATGCGCTGGGCACCAACCTCTACAACCCGACCACCTATAGCCAGCCGGCCCTGAGCACGCTGGGCAACAGCCTCAGCGACCCGCAGACCACTACCCGCACCAACCTGGCCAGCGCGGTGCTCTCCGACACCCTGGGCTTCTATGACGACCGCCTGCTGGTGACCGTGGGCGTGCGCCAGCAACAGCTCCAGTCCGATACCTACGCCTACAATACCCACCTCAACACCGCCCACTACGACCAGAGCGCGACCTCGCCCATGGGCGGCGTGGTTTTCAAGCTGATGAAGAACCTGTCCCTGTATGGCAATTACATCGAAGGACTGCAGCAGGGCAAGCAGATCACCGACACCACCGCCGCCAACTACGGCCAGGTGCTGGCGCCGTACAAGTCCAAGCAGAAGGAAGTGGGCGTGAAGTATGAACTGGGCGGCCTGGGCCTGGGTGCGGCCTTCTTCACCACCGACCGGCCGCTGTCCTACAAGGACTCGGTCACCAACATCGAATCCACCAACGGCCTGCAGCGCAATCGTGGCGTGGAACTGACCGCCTTTGGCGAACTGGCGAAGAACATGCGCCTGCTCTCCGGCATCACCTTCCTCAACGCCAAGCAGCTGCAGACCAGCGGCAGCGCCAACAACGGCAACTACGCGATCGGCGTGCCCAGGCTGCAAGCCAATGCCGGCCTGGAATACGATATCCCGGGTGTGCGTGGCCTGACCGTCAATGGCCGCGCCACCTACACCTCGACCCAGTACGCCGATGCCGCCAACAAGCTGGAAGTGCCGTCGTGGGTGCGCTATGACATCGGCGCCCGTTACCTGACCGACATCGGTGGCCGCGCCGTGACCTTCCGCGCTTCCATCGAGAACCTGGCCAACCGCAACTACTGGGAATCGGCAGGTGGCGCCTCCAATTCGGGCTACCTGGTTCTGGCCAATCCGCGCACCTTCAGCACCTCGGTGTCGGTAGCCTTCTAAGCCTGCGGCAGATGCGGCCTGCACCCTGCGGGCCGCAACAAACAAAACGCCTGCTTCCATCGGAATGGAAGCAGGCGTTTTTCATACCGGCCGAGCCAGCGGCCAAGGGTCAGTCGAACAAGCCGGCGTAGGCGATCAGCATTTCCTCGATGAACAGCTTGGCCGACAGCGGATGGTCGGCAATGGCGCGACGTTCCCCCATGCCACGGATGGCCGCCGCAATCGCCAGCGCATCGACGCGCTCGGCCAGTCGCCCCAGCTCCTTGCCATAGCGCGGGTAGTAGCGCACCACACCGGCCGACTTCAACGACAGCAAGTCGTAGAGCCAGCGCTGCAGCCAGCCGACCAGTTCGGGCAGGGGCGTCTTCTGCAGCTTGTCGGCGGCGCGCAAGGCGCCGTCCACGCCCGGCTGGGCCAACTGACGCAGCAATTCATCCAATGCCTCGCGGCCCTCGCCCTGGGCGGCTTCCAGCGCGGCCAGGGGCGCGCCGCCCTGCTCGGCCAGCCAGGCGTCGGCATCCTTGATGCCCTGCTGCTTGAGCCAGGCCAGGGCTTCATCATGTCCCGGTGCATTCAGGGCAAACTTGCGGCAGCGCGACAGGATGGTCGGCAGCAAGCGGTCCAGGCGGTTCGACAACAGCAGGAACATGGTGCCCGGCGGCGGTTCTTCCAGCGTCTTGAGCAAGGCATTGGCGGCTGCCGTATTGAGCGCCTCGGCCGGATAGAGCATCACCACCCGCAAGCCGGAGCGGTGGGTGGAGACGTTCATGAAATCGGCCAGGGCACGGATCTGGTCGATCTTGATTTCCTTGGAAGGCGTCTTGCTGGCCTTGGCGCTTTTCTTGTCCTCGCCACTGTCGTCATCGGCGATCTCGTCTTCCAGCGCCTCCGGGCGCACGCGCCGGTAGTCGGGATGGTTGGATTGCGAGAACCAGTTGCAGGAGGCGCACACGCCGCAGGCATGGGCCTCGGGGGTGGGCGACTCGCACAGCAGCGACCTGGCAAAGGCTTCCACGAAGCGGGTCTTGCCGGTGCCGGCAGCGCCGTAAAAGAGCAGCGCGTGCGGCAGGCGCTCGCGCAATTGCTGGAGCTGGCGCCAGCTCTCGCCCTGCCAGGGCAACAATACGTCGGAGGAAGTCGCGCTCATCGCTGTTGCCCCATCACAAGGCCGCCACGATGGCGCGCAGTTCGTCCTGGATCACCGGAATCGGACGGGTCGAATCGACGATGCGGAAGCGCTGCGGGAACTGCTGCGCCCGGCGCAGGTATTCGGCGCGGGTGTTGGCGAAGAAATCGGCCTTTTCCTGCTCGAACTTGTCCAGGGTGCGCTCGGCGTCCAGGCGCGCGCGCGCCACTTCCAGAGGCACGTCGAAGAGCAGGGTCAGGTCCGGTTGCAGCTGCGGGTGGACCCAGTCCTCCAGGCGCTCCAGCTTGTCCAGCGCCAGCTTGCGGCCACCGCCCTGGTAGGCGAAGGTGGCGTCGGTGAAGCGGTCCGAGATCACCCAGTCGCCGCGCGCCAGGGCCGGCTCGATCACCTGCGCCAGGTGTTCTCGGCGCGAGGCGAACATCAACAGGGCCTCGGTTTCCAGGTGCATCTTGTGGTGCAGGACCAGCTCGCGCAAGCGCTCGCCCAGTTCGGTGCCGCCCGGTTCGCGGGTGGCGACCACGGACAAGCCGCGTGCGCGCAAGAGCTCGGTGACGAAAGGAATATGGGTCGACTTGCCGGCGCCGTCGATGCCTTCGAAGGTGATGAATTTGCCTGATGCCATGAAGGTATCGCTACTCAAAGAAAACGGTGGAAAAACGGTAAAAAGCTCCAGGATCAGCGCTGGTAGCGGTTGACGGCCTGGTTGTGCTCGGTAAGGCTGCTAGAGAAATGGCTGGTGCCGTCTCCCCGTGCCACGAAGTATAAGGCCTCGGTCTTGTCCGGGTTCAGCGCCGCCGCCAGCGAGGCGGCGCCAGGCAAGGCGATGGGCGTGGGCGGTAGGCCGGCCCGGGTATAGGTGTTATAGGGCGTGTCGGTAAGCAGGTCGGCCTTGCGGATCTTGCCCTGGTAGCGCTCGCCCATGCCATAGATCACGGTCGGGTCGGTCTGCAGCAGCATGCCGGTGCGCAGGCGGTTCACGAACACCCCCGCCACCATGCCGCGCTCGGACTTCTGCCCGGTCTCCTTCTCGACGATGGAGGCCATGGTCAGCGCCTCATAGGGGGTGCGGTAAGGCAGCGACAGGTCGCGCTGGGCCCAGGCTTCGTTGAGCTTCTTGCTCATCAGCGCAAAGGCCTGGCGATAGACCTGCATGTCGCTGGCGCCCTTGGCGAAGAGATAGGTATCGGGGAAGAACAAGCCTTCCGGGTAGGTATATTCGGTCGTCAGCCTGGCCAGGATCTGCTGGTCGGTCCAGCCGGCGGTATCGTGCTTCAAGGCCGGCTGTTCGGCGATGGCGCGGCGCATCTGCTTGAAGGTCCAGCCCTCGATGACGGTCAGCGCTTCCTGGGCGAATTCGCCGCGCACCAGCTGCAGCAACAGGCGCTGCGGCGTGTAGCCGGGCTTGATCTCGTAGCTGCCAGCCTTGATCCGGGTACCCTCGCCGGACAGGCGCGCATACAGGGCGAAGAGATCGGGGTTCACCGGCACGCCGGCCGCGGCGATCTGCTGGGCAGCGCCGGACACACCCGCGCCCGGCGTGATGGTAAAGGCGATGACCTGGCCGCTCGGGTCCACGATGGGCTGCTTGGACCAATAGACCCCGGCCGCCGCCACCAGCCCCGCCAGAACGATCAATGTCGCAAATAACTTCTTCATACCAGATGCAAAATCCCTGTTGCTCCGACGCGTTTTTTCGGAGATCACTATAATCGAGGCATCAATGATAATCGCTGGCACGACAGTTGCCTAATTTGCCGGGCAGAGATGCCCTGGCAAGCCGTAATCCGTAAAAGATTTCCTATGACAGAACAGACCGCATCACCCTCCGTCTGGCGTGACTTCCTGGCGCAGCAAGGCGCCCGTTTCGACGCCGATGGCACCGAGGTACTGGGTTTCGGCCCCGCCACCGCCGCCCCGCCCAGCCTGGAGAGCCTGGAAAACTTCATGGCCCCCCTCCCCGGCCTGGGCCTGATCGCCGCCAGCGGCGAGGAAGCCGCCAGCTTCCTGCACGGCCAGCTCACCAATGATGTGCAAAAGCTCGACGAGCACAGTGCGCGCCTGGCCGGTTACTGCACGGCCAAGGGACGCCTGCTGGCCACGCTGCTGATGTGGCGCGACCCGCAGACCATCTTCCTGCAGCTGCCGCGCAGCCTGCAGCCGGCCATCCAGAAGCGCCTGCAGATGTTCGTCCTGCGTGCCAAGGTCAAGCTGGCCGATGCCAGCACCACCCATGCCGCGCTGGGCCTGGCCGGACCGGCTGTCGCCAACGCCCTGGCCGCATGGTTCCCGGAACTGCCGCAGCAACCCTATGACACGACCAGCAACGGCAACGGCACCCTGATCCGCCTGGCCGATGCCGCCGGCAGCCCCCGCTACCAGTGGATCGCCGCGCCCGCGACCCTGGCAAGCGCCTGGGCTGATCTGGCCCGGCAGCTTGCGCCGGCGGCCTCGCAAGCCTGGCGCCTGACCGACATCCGCGCTGGCGTCCCCAGCATCACTGCCAGCACGCAGGAGCAGTTTGTCCCCCAGATGATCAATTTCGAGCTCATCGGTGGCGTCAATTTCAAGAAAGGCTGCTATCCCGGCCAGGAAATCGTGGCGCGCAGCCAGTACCTGGGCAAGCTCAAGCGCCGCACCCTGCTGGCCACCATCGACAGCGATACCGCGCAGGCGGGCAACGAGGTCTTTGCCGTCACCGACCCCGGCCAGCCGTGCGGCATGGTGGTCAATGCCGAGCCGCTGGGCGAAGGCCGGGCGCTGGCATTGGTGGAGCTGAAACTGGCCGCCGCCGAGGAGGCCATCCACCTGGGTGCCGCCGACGGACCGGCGCTGCATTTCCACGACCTGCCCTACGAGCTGGCCGATCCGCAATAAGCGGACACCCGGGCATCAGGCAAGGACAGGCCATGGATCTCTACATTTACTATCGCGTCGCCCCCACCCAGGCCCACGCCCTGCACGGCAAGATCAAGGCCGTGCAGATGGTGCTGCAGGGCCGCTTCGGCATCGCTGGCGGCCTCAAGCGCCGCCCCGGCGAGCAGGACGGCCTGCAGACCTGGATGGAAGTCTACGAACACATTGCGGCGCCGCGCGCGGCCGAATTCACCCGCGCACTGGAGCTTGCCCTGGAGGACGCCGGCATCCCGGCGCTCATCAGCGGGCCGCGCCATGTCGAACAGTTCGAGGATGTCGCCTCATGTGCCTGATCATCTTCGCCTGGAAAGTCATCCCCGGCATGCCGCTGATCCTGGCGGCCAATCGCGACGAATTCTATGCCCGCCCGGCCGCCGATGCCGCCTGGTGGGAGGATCACCGGCAAGTCTTTGCCGGGCGCGATCTGCAAGGCGGTGGCACCTGGCTGGGCGTGACGCGTGCAGGCCGCTTCGCCGCGCTGACCAACATCCGCGCGCCCTCGGAGCGACGCCCCGACGCCCCCAGCCGTGGGCAACTGGTGGCCGATTACCTGCGCGGCGACCTGGACCCGGCCAGCTACCTGCGCCAGATCACCCCGCGCGCGCAGCAATACAATGGTTTCAACCTCTTGCTGGGCGACCGCGAGACCATGCTGTGGTATTCCAACCGGGGCGCCGAGGATGCCCGCAACGGCCAGCCGCTGGACTACGGCGTCTATGGCCTCTCCAACGCCCTGCTGGACACGCCCTGGCCCAAGGTCACGCGTGCCAAGGCACAGTTTGCCAGTCTGCTGTGCCAGGGAGCGCCGGAAGAGACCTTCTTCGAGATGCTCACCGACGCCACCCGCGCCAATGACTGCCGCCTGCCCGACACCGGCGTGGGCCTGGAAAAGGAGAGGATGCTCTCCCCCATCTTCATCCGCTCGCCCGACTACGGCACCCGCTGCTCGACCGTGCTACGCGTGCCCATCATCGGCGAGCCGGTGCTGACAGAGCATGTGGTCGATCCTATGGCGATGCAATATAGCGCCGAACCGGCCACCGACAAGGCCTGCAAGATCCCCTGCAAGCCCAGGGTGGCAGAAGCACCCCAGGACCCGCCCCTGCAGGGCGGAGAGGCCCGCCAGGGCTGAGCTTGCATGCAGCGCCCGCGACAGCGAGAAATAACCAAATCGCATAACTGATATTCGGAAGATAAATTGGCTTGATTTGATGCGGAGCAGTAAAGTTGCACCTGTCTCCTCCAATTTCCTCCTAAAGAATTGGATTAAAGCCCACACCGCAAGGTCGTGGGCTTTTTTTTCGCCTGTCCCCTACTGCCGCTGTGCTGCTTCATGCAGCGCGACCCGCGCAGGCAGGCCGCGCCTGACACATCAGGCCTGGATACCCAGCGCCTCCAGCAGCAGGTGCGCGACCCGCTCAGACGATTGCGGATTCTGACCAGTGATCAACTGGCCATCGCGGATGGCAAACACCTGCCAGTTATCAGCCCCTTCGAAGACCCCGCCCAGCGCGCGCAAACGGCTCTCCAGCAGGAACGGCACCACCTCGGCCAGGCCGACCTCGCGCTCCTCGGCATCGGTGAAGGAGTTCACGCGCTTGCCCTCGACCATCGGCTTGCCATCGGCACGCACCGCCGAGACCAGGCCGGCCGCACCGTGGCAGACCGAGGCGACGAACTTGCCCGCAGCGTAGGCGGCTTCGACAATCGCCTTCACATTGGCATCGGTGGGCAAGTCCCACATGGTGCCGTGGCCGCCGGGGAAGAACACGGCGTCGAAACCGGCCACCTGCAGCTCGGCCAGGGCCTGGGTATGGGCGATACGATCCTGCAGGTCGGCATCGGCCAGCATGCGTTCGACGATGGCGTCGTTCTGGCCCACGGCCTTGATGCTGCCGGGATCGATGGGCGCACGGCCGCCGGCGGTGGAGGCAATCACCACCGAGGCCCCGGCGTCGACCAGCGCGTAATATGGGGCCGCCAGCTCCTCGGCCCACAGGCCGGTGGGCTTGTCGGTGTTGCCCATGCGGCTGCTGGAGGTAACGATCATCAGGATGTTGGGGGTGCTCATGGTCAGTCCTTTCATTCACTTTTCAAAGTACGGGCAATACGGGCGGGACGACTCCCAACCCGATCAGCCGGCATGGGTGACACTATATTCACGATGCAAACGACGATAAACTGGCTTCGAATCAATTCATTCATTACATCACTGAACAAATGAGAAGCTTCGACCCGGTCCAGCTTGGCAGTATCGAACTCTTTTGCAAGGCCGCCGAACTGGGCAGCTTCACCGCCGCCGCCGAGGCCCTGGGCCTGACGCCGGCCTCGGTGAGCCGCTCCATCAGCCGCCTGGAGTCACGCCTGGGGGTGCGACTGTTCGTGCGGACCACCCGCCAGATCCGCCTCACGTCCGAGGGCAGCCTGTATCACCGGCAATGCCAGCAGGCACTGGAGCAGATCGCCGACGCCGAGCGCATCCTCACCGGCCGCCAGAAGGCGCCGGCCGGCCCGTTGCGCATCAGCGTGGGCACGCCCTACGCGCATTTCCGGTTACTGCCCTTGCTGCCGCGCTTCCAGCAAGCCTATCCGCAGATCGAGCTGGAACTGAGCATTGCCAACCGGGTGGTGGATTTCGTGGAGGAAGGCTTCGACCTGGCCATCCGCCTGGGCGTGCCGCCTGATTCCCGGCTCATCGCCGTGCCGCTGGAAGATCCCACCCTGGGCGTCTTTGCCGCCCCGGCCTACCTGCAACGGCGCGGTTCGCCCCAGAGCGTGGCCGAACTGGAGCAGCATGACTGCATCCAGTTCATCCTGCCCAGCAGCGGGCGCGCCATGCCGTGGATCTTCCGGGATGCGCAGGGGCGCGATCTCGACTTCCATTTCCAGAGCCGCCAGCGCATCCATGATGACGTGCTGGGCTGCGTCAACTGGGCCATTGCCGGTGGCGGGCTGTTCCAGATCTACCACTTCGTGGCCGAGGCGGCCGTGCGTCGGGGTGAGCTGGTCGAGGTCTTGCAGGGCGCCGGCCACCGCACCCGGCGCTTTTCGCTCCTCTATCCGCATAACCGCCATCTGTCGGCAAGGGTGCGCGCCTTCGTCGACTTCCTCACCCAGGCCGTGCGCCAGCCCTGAAAAGCCATCGGCCCCATCGCCGGCTGCCAGGCAACACGGGGATGGGGCCGATGGGAGCCACCAGGCCAGGCAACAGTCCCTGGCCATGACGGGACTCAATGGTGCATCTTGGCCTCGGAACGGTCCAGGATGGCTTCCGGCGCTTGCGCGTCGTCCACGGTCTCGTTGTTGAGCACCTTGTGCAGGCGCTCGGTATCGAGCTCGCCGCTCCACTTGGCCACGACCAGGGTCGCCACGCCGTTACCGATGGTATTGGTCAGGGCGCGCGCTTCCGACATGAAGCGGTCGATACCCAGGATCAGCGCCAGGCCCGCGACCGGCACATGGCCCACCGCCGACAAGGTGGCGGCCAGCACGATGAAGCCGGAGCCGGTGATGCCGGCTGCGCCCTTGGAGGTCAGCAGCAGCACGCCCAACAGCGTCAGTTCCTGGATGAAGGTCATGGGGGTGTTGGTCGCCTGGGCGATGAACACGGCAGCCATGGTCAGGTAGATGGCGGTGCCGTCCAGGTTGAACGAGTAGCCGGTGGGGATCACCAGGCCGACCACGGTCTTCTTGGCGCCGGCGTTTTCCAGCTTGGCCAGCATGCGCGGCAGCACCGATTCCGAGGAGGAGGTGCCCAGCACGATCAGCAGTTCTTCCTTGATGTACTTGACGAACTTCCACACCGAGAAGCCATGCAGGCGGGTGATGATACCCAGCACCACGAAGATGAACAGCAGGCAGGTCAGGTAGAAGGTACCCATCAGCTTGGCCAGCGAGAACAGCGAACCCACGCCGTACTTGCCGATGGTGAAGGACATGGCGCCAAAGGCACCGATAGGCGCCACCTTCATGATCGCGCCCACCACCGAGAAGAGCACGTGCGAGATCTTCTCGATGAAGTCGAACACCAGGGTGCCGCGGCCGCCGAACTTGTGCAGGGCGAAGCCGAACAGCACCGCCACCAGCAGCACCTGCAGCACGTCACCCTTGGCGAACGCGTCGAACATGCTCGATGGGATGATGCTCAGCACGAAGTCGGTGACCGAACCCAGCTTGCCCGGCGCGGTGTAGGAGGCGATGCTCTTGGTGTCCAGCGTGGTCGGGTCGACGTTCATGCCCACACCCGGCTGCAGGAAGTTCACCAGCAACAGGCCGATGATGAGTGCAATGGTACTGACCACTTCGAAGTACAGCAGCGCCAGGCCGCCGGTCTTGCCGACCTTCTTCATGTCTTCCATGCCGGCGATGCCGATGACAACGGTACAGAAGATCACCGGCGCGATGATCATCTTGATCAGCTTGACGAAGCCATCGCCCAGCGGCTTCATGGCTTCACCCGTGGATGGGTAGAAATGGCCCAGTGCGATGCCGATGACGATGGCAACCAGGACCTGGAAATACAGCGATTTGTAGATGGGCGGTTTTTGTGCCGTCATGTTGGTTTCTCCTTAAACATCAAATACCAGCTGGTCCAGATGCACCAGCCGCCTGCCTTGGCCGGATCGTCGTCCGTTAGGGCTTCTTGTTAGGGCTTTTTGTTAGTCCGGGAGAACTCCCCCTCCCCGGTTCGGGCGCAAGTATCTCTCAGGCACTTGCAGGCGGGTATTGTGGGTAACCACATTCATGCAGTCTACACGGCTAAAATATGGTTTACAGTTCATACTGCACGGCAACAAAAAACCGCGATATAGTGGCCAGCTAGGGAAAGCAATGACAAGGAAAACATCGTGCAACGGAAATTGACGGTCACCGCCCGGCTGGGGATCCTGGTGGTGCTGCTGTGCGCCAGTGTGCTGCTGCTGGCCTGGCGCGACATGCTGGGCATGGCCTCCAGCAACGACAAGCTCAAGCATGTCTACGAAGACTGCACCATGGCCCTGATCGACCTCTCGCGCGTGCGTGACGCCCTCTATCTCAATCGCGATGTGATGGGGCGGGCGCTGATGCTGGTCAATGTGCAGGCCGAGCCCGACAGCACCGGCAATGAAGCCCAGGTCCGCCAGTGGCTGGGACGCCTCAAGGAGCTGGATGAACGCTTCGAGCAAGGCTGGCAAGCCTACAAGAACACCGTGCTGTCGCCGGCCGAACAGGCCGAGGCCAGCCGTTTCGAGCAAAGCTGGAAGTCCTACCGCAGCCAGCGCACCCAGGTCATCGAATTCATCAGCACGGCCCAGGTCAACCAGGCCAACCGCCTGTGGCCGCAGATCACGCCGCTGCTCTCCACCCTGGCCACGCAACTGGCTACCCTGAGCAAGCTCCAGGAAACCCAGACCCGCCAGGTCTACGATGACGCCCTGGCCGAGTACGAACAGCTGCGCACGCGCAACCTGGAGATCGCCGCCGCAGCACTGGTGGTGGGCATGGCATTGGCGCTATGGATCATCATCGGCCTGCGCCGCGAGCTCGGTGGCGAACCGGCCTACGCCGCCCACATCGTGCGCCAGATCGCCGACGGCAACCTGGGCATCGCGGTGCATCTGCGCCGCAATGACCGCAGCAGCCTGCTCTACGCCATGCACACCATGCGCGAGCGCCTCACCGAGATCATGCGCAGCGTCACGCTGTCGACCCAGTCGCTGGGGGATTC
>JAFAMT010000400.1 GCA_019233085.1 Herbaspirillum sp. | reverse complement strand
GGGTCGACATCAACCAGCTGGTGTCGGAATCGCGCACCCTGCCGCGCGGTTACTTCAAGGGACTCAACTTCCTGTTGAACGAGCAGCCCGACAAGGCCATCGATGCCTTCATCGAGACCGTCAAGCCCGATCCCGAGACGGTGGCGCTGCACTTTGCCCTGGGTAACCTGTTCCGCCGCCGTGGCGAGACCGAACGCGCCATCCGCGTGCACCAGAACCTGCTGGCGCGTCCCGACCTGCCGGCCGAGCATCATGGCCATGCCCTCTACGAACTGGGCCAGGATTACCTGAAGGCCGGTCTCCTGGACCGTGCCGAGGAAACCTTCAACAAGCTCATCGATACCCAATACAGTGCCCAGGCCGGGCGTGCCCTGCTGGAGATCTACCAGCGCGAGAAGGAGTGGGCACGAGCCATCTCCGCCGCCGAGACCCTGCAGGCCACCGGTGCCGGCGGCCGCCAGCGCGAGATCGCCCAGTTCTACTGCGAACTGGCCGCCGACGAACTGGTACGCACCAACACCGATGCCGCCATGGCCCTGCTAGAGAAGGCCCTGGCCGCCGATCGCAAGAGCGTACGCGCGACCATGCTCATGGGCGATGCATTGCGCGCCCGTGGCGACATCGAAACCGCGCTGGAAACCTGGCGCCGCGTCGAGCAGCAAAGCGTGCCGCATACCGCCCTGGTGGCACAGCGCCTCATGGATGGCTACCTGGCCGTGGGCCGGCCGCAGGAAGGCATCAACCTGCTGCGCGCCTACCTGGCGGAGGCGCCGTCGATCGATCTGCTGGAGGTGGTCTTCAAGGCCGTGCTCGAGGCGGATGGCGTCGATGCCGCCAACGTCCTGGTCAGCGACGAGTTGCGTCGCACGCCCACCTTGCTGGGGCTGGACAAGTTCCTGGAGGCGCGCATGATGACCGCCCCCCTGACGGCGCGTTCCGAGCTGTCCGTAGTCAAGACCCTGGTGCACGGATACACCCAGAAGCTGGCGCGCTACCAATGCAGCCATTGCGGCTTCAAGGCACGCCAGTTCTATTGGCAATGCCCGGGCTGCAGCCATTGGGAGACCTATCCGCCGCGTCGCACCGAAGAACTGAATGTCATGAACTGAGGCCCTAGCGCCATTTTTTTGGAAAGTCTGAATCACCATGAAAATCACCATCATCGGCACCGGCTACGTTGGCCTGGTGACCGGCGCCTGCCTCGCCGAACTGGGTAACGATGTGTTCTGCCTCGATGTGGACCAGCGCAAGGTCGACATCCTCAACAACGGTGGCATCCCCATCCACGAGCCAGGCCTGGAAGAAGTGGTGGCGCGCAACCGCGCCGCAGGCCGCCTGCAGTTCTCCACCGATATCGCCGCCAGCGTGGCCCATGGCGATATCCAGTTCATCGCCGTCGGTACTCCGCCCGACGAAGACGGCTCGGCCGACCTGCAATACGTGCTGGCCGCGGCCCGCAACATCGGCCGCTCCATGGACGGCTTCAAGGTCGTGGTGGACAAGTCCACCGTGCCGGTCGGCACCGCCGACCGCGTGCGGGCGGCCATCGCCGAGGAACTGGCCAAGCGCGGCAAGAACGAGGTCGGCTTCTCGGTGGTCTCCAATCCGGAATTCCTGAAGGAAGGCGCGGCGGTCGAAGACTTCATGCGCCCCGACCGCATCGTCATCGGCCACGACCAGACCGTCGACGGCCTGCGCGCCCAGACCCTGATGAAGAAGCTCTACGCGCCCTTCAACCGCAATCACGAACGCACCTACTGGATGGACGTGCGCTCGGCCGAATTCACCAAGTACGCCGCCAACGCCATGCTGGCTACGCGGATCTCGTTCATGAACGAGCTGGCCAACCTGGCCGACAAGGTCGGCGCCGACATCGAATCGGTGCGTCATGGCATCGGTTCCGATCCGCGTATCGGGCACAGCTTCCTGTACGCCGGCTGTGGCTACGGCGGCTCCTGCTTCCCCAAGGATGTGCAGGCACTGGAGCGCACCGCGCGTGACTACGACCAGCAGCTGCTGATCCTGCAGGCCGTCGAA
>JAFAMT010000218.1 GCA_019233085.1 Herbaspirillum sp. | reverse complement strand
CATCAAGGACAAGGGGTAGCAGCATGAGCAGCGCACATTCCACACCGGCAGGCAGCGACGACGACCTGCCGCTCAAGGGCATCCGCGTGGTCGAGATGTCGCACATGGTCATGGGGCCGACCTGCGGCATGATCCTGGGCGACCTGGGTGCCGACGTCATCAAGGTCGAGCCGCCGCGCGGCGATGGCACGCGCCGCCTGCTGGGCACCGGCGCCGGCTTCTTCCGTACCTTCAACCGCAACAAGCGCAGCGTCACGCTGGACATGGAGAGCGAAGAAGGCCTGGCCGCCCTGCAGAAGCTGGTCGATGGCGCTGACGTCTTCATCGAGAACTTCAAGCCGGGCCGCATGGAGCAGCTGGGCATCGCCTACGAGAGCGTGCGCGCGCGCAATCCGAAGATCATCTATGTTTCCCACAAGGGCTTCCTCAAGGGCCCCTACGACCAGCGCCTGGCGCTGGACGAGGTGGTACAGATGATGGCCGGGCTGGCCTACATGACCGGCCCGGTCGGACGTCCGCTGCGCGCCGGCAGCTCGGTCAACGACATCATGGGCGGCATGTTCGGCGCCATCGGCGTGCTGGCCGCCTTGTACCAGCGCCGCGACAGTGGCCGGGGCAAGGAAGTGCAAAGCGCGCTCTTCGAGAACTGCGTGCTGCTCTCGGCCCAGCACATGCAGCAGTACGCGGTCACCGGCGAGGCCGCCGCACCGATGCCGGCGCGCATCAGCGCCTGGGCGGTGTATGACGTGTTCGAGCTGGCCGGCGGCGAGCAGATGTTCATCGCCGCCACCGGCGACACCCAGTGGCGCAGCCTGTGCGAGGTGCTGCAGCGGCCCGACCTGCTGGCCGATGCCCGCCTGCAGACCAACAACCAGCGCGTGCTGCTGCGTGAATGGTTGCTGCAGACCCTGCGTACCACCCTGGCCGGTCTCGACGGCAAGTCCCTGGCGCCGCAGCTGGAGCGCTGCGGCATCCCGTTTGCACCCATCTCGCGGCCCGAGGAGCTGTTCGACGATCCCCACCTGAAGGCCAGCGGCGGCATGGCCCGCCTTACGCTGGAAGACGGCAGCCAGACCGACATGCCGCTGCTGCCCATCTCCATGGATGGTGCCCGCCTGCAACCGCGCCGGCCCATCGCCGGCATCGGCGAGCATACCCATGAGGTGCTGCGCGAGCTGGGCTACAGCGATGCGCAGATCGCCATCTTGGCGCAGAATGATTTGTCACCGGCCTCTTGAGCGCCGCCGTTGCCATATGTCAACCGCGACCTGTAACCGCGACCTTGCACACATCCACCCAAGCACCCTTACCAGGAGAAGCGCATGAAGGACCTCTTTGACAACCCGATGGGCCTGATGGGCTTCGAGTTCGTCGAGTTCGCCTCGCCCGTGCCGGGCCTGCTGGAATCGGTTTTCGCCGCCATGGGCTTTGCCAAGGTGGCGGTACACCGCTCCAAGCAGGTGAGCCTGTACCGCCAGGGCGACATCAATTTCATCATCAACCACGAGCCGCGCAGCCACGCCGCCTATTTCGCCGCCGAGCACGGCCCCTGTGCCTGTGGCATGGCCTTCCGGGTCAGGGATGCACACCGGGCCTACGCGCGCGCCCTGGAACTCGGTGCGCAGCCGGTCGAGATCCCCACCGGTCCGATGGAGTTGCGCCTGCCGGCCATCAAGGGCATCGGCGGCGCGCCGCTGTACCTGATCGACCGTTTCGGCGAGGGCAAGTCCATCTATGACATCGATTTCGAATTCATCGACGGCGTGGAGCGCAATCCGCCCGGCGCGGGCCTCAAGCTGATCGACCACCTGACCCACAATGTCTATCGCGGCCGCATGACTTACTGGGCTGGCTTCTATGAGCGCCTCTTCAACTTCCGCGAGATCCGTTACTTCGACATCAAGGGCGAGTACACCGGCCTGACCTCGCGCGCGATGTCGGCCCCGGATGGGCTGATCCGCATCCCGCTCAACGAGGAGTCTTCCAAGGGCTCCGGCCAGATCGAGGAATTCCTGATGCAGTTCAACGGCGAGGGCATCCAGCACATTGCGCTCCTGACCGACAACCTGATCGATACCTGGGACCGCCTGCAGCAGGCCGGCACGCCCTTCATGACGGCGCCACCGGCCACCTACTACGCCATGCTGGAGCGGCGCCTGCCGGCGCACGGCGAGCCCGTCGAAGAACTCAGGACGCGCGGCATCCTGCTCGACGGGACCACCGGAGAAGGCGGACGGCGGCTGCTGCTGCAGATCTTCGCCAAGCCGCAACTGGGACCGGTGTTCTTCGAGTTCATCCAGCGCAAGGGCGACGAGGGCTTCGGGGAGGGCAATTTCAAGGCCTTGTTCGAATCCATCGAACGCGACCAGATCGAACGCGGTGTGCTGCAGACATCCTGAGCAGGCTGCACCGGATCATAAAGAAAAACGCCCCGCCATCGTAGGATGGCGGGGCGTTGTTCATTGAGCTACCGGTCTTCAGGCCTTGGACTTGCCATCCTGTGCCTTGGCCGCGGCCAGCGCGGTCATGTTGATGACGCGACGCACGGTGCTCGACGGGGTCAGCACATGCACCGGTGCGGCCGCACCCAGCAGGATGGGGCCGATGGTAGTGCCCTGGCCGCTGCTGGTCTTCAGGACGTTGAAGAGGATGTTGGCAGCATCCAGGTTGGGGCAGACCAGCACGTTGGCCGAGCCGGTCAGGCCGCTGTCGGCCAGGCCGACGCTGTGGCGGACCTTCTCGGAGAGGGCCGCGTCGCCGTGCAGTTCACCGGCGGACTCGATCTGCGGTGCCAGCTTCTTGAAGTGTTCGTGGGCCTGCGCCATCTTGCGGGCCGACGGACGCGAGGAGCTGCCATGGTTGGAGTGCGACAGGAAGGCCACCTTGGGCGGCACGCCGAAACGCGCCACTTCCTCGGCCGCTGCCAGCGCGATGCGGGCCAACTGCTCGGCGTCCGGGCTGTCGTTGACGTAGGTGTCGGTGATGAAGAGGGTCTGCTCGGGCAGCAGCACGGCGTTCAGTGCCGCGAACTCCTGGGCGCCGTCCTTCAGGCCGATGACCTTTTCCACATGGGCCAGGTGGCCGTCGTAGTTGCCGTCCAGGCCGCACAGCATGGCGTCGGCGTCGCCGGCCTTGACCATCAGCGCGGCCAGCAGGCTGCCGCTGGCGCGCACGTCGGCTTCGCTACCGCCCTGGTAATGGGCGGCGTAGCCGGCCACGCGGGCATCGGTGGCGGGATCGATGATCTGCACGTTCTGGCCCGGCTTGATGCGCAGGCCAGCCTTCTTGATACCGGCTTCGATAGCATCGGGACGGCCCACCAGGATGGGCGCAGCCAGGCCTTCGTCGGCCACGAACTGCACCGCGCGCAGCACGCGCTCGTCTTCACCGTCGGCGTAGACCACGCGTTGCGGCGCGCGCTTGGCGGTGTTGAAGACGGGCTGCATGAACATGCCGGTCTGGTAGATGAAGCGGGTCAGCTCGGCGCGATAGGCGTCGAAGTCGGTGATGGGACGGGTGGCCACGCCGGATTCGGCGGCGGCCTTGGCCACGGCCGGGGCGATCTTCAGGATCAGGCGCGAATCGAAGGGGGTCGGGATCAGGTAGTCGGCACCGAACACCAGTTCCTTGCCGGGATAGGCGGCGCTGACTTCGGCGCTGGTCTCGGCCTTGGCCAGGTCGGCGATCTCGCGCACGCAGGCCAGCTTCATGGCTTCGGTGATCTTGGTGGCGCCGCAGTCCAGCGCGCCACGGAAGATGTAGGGGAAGCACAGGACGTTATTGACCTGGTTCGGATAGTCCGAACGGCCGGTGGCGATGATGCAATCCGGACGCACCGACTTGGCCAGCTCGGGGCGGATTTCCGGTTCCGGGTTGGCCAGCGCCAGGATGATGGGCTTGTCGGCCATGGTCTTGACCATGTCGGCGGTCAGCACGCCCGGGGCCGAGCAGCCCAGGAACACGTCGGCGCCATTGACCACGTCGGCCAGGGTGCGCGCCTCGGTCTTGATGGCGTAGCGTTGCTTTGAGGCGTCCAGGCCACCGGGGCGGCCTTCATAGATGACGCCCTTGCTGTCGACCATGTAGACGTTCTCGCGCTTCACACCCAGGCCGATCATCACTTCCACGCAGGCGATCGCGGCCGCGCCGGCACCGGAGACGGCGATCTTGACCGCGCCGATGTCCTTGCCCACCAGTTCCAGGCCGTTCAGCAGGGCCGCCGAGGAGATGATGGCGGTGCCGTGCTGGTCGTCGTGGAAGACCGGGATGTTCATGCGGGCCGACAGCTTTTGCTCGATGTAGAAGCATTCCGGGGCCTTGATGTCTTCCAGGTTGATGCCGCCCAGGGTCGGCTCCAGCGAGGCGATGATCTCGACCAGCTTGTCCGGGTCGGTCTCGGCCAGTTCGATGTCGAACACGTCCACGCCGGCGAACTTCTTGAACAGGCAGCCCTTGCCTTCCATCACCGGCTTGGAGGCCAGCGGGCCGATATTGCCCAGGCCCAGCACGGCGGTGCCGTTGCTGACCACGGCCACCAGGTTGCCGCGCGAGGTGTAGTCGAAGGCCTTCAGGGGATCGGCTTCGATATCGAGGCAGGGATAGGCCACGCCCGGGGAGTAGGCCAGCGACAGGTCACGCTGGTTCGACAGAGGCTTGGTGGGGCGCACCTCGATCTTGCCGCGCGACGGCGTGCGGTGGTATTCACGGGCGGCGTCACGAAGGAGTTGCTCTGCGGCACTGAGTTGTTGGGTCATGATCTTGATGAAGAATAGAGACGGTAAAGAGACGGTAGACGGTACAGAGACGAAATTCGGTGGTTCGGCGATCCGGTGACAGGGGAGGTGAGCAAGGACAACCTTGGTCCTTTCCCGGTGTTCCGGCAACAGCTGTTTCCTGCTTCGAATGCGGTGGATCAATCAACGCAGCGGTCCTGGCCGCTACGGATCCGGAGTTGCACGCGGGAACCTTGATCCACCATGCTTGCTTCGGTCCTCTCCGGGGCTTGTGGCGGCCGGATCGGGAGCGGGGAGGGGGATATTACCTAAATTTTCGTCACTCGGGTTTTTTGCATCGGCTTCATGCAGCATCGGCATGAAGTGGCGCCGGTCGGGAGCAGGGGTGCTGCCCCCTGCGGATGTGCAAAGGCCGGCTTGCGCCGGCCCCGTGTATTCACGCTATCGACGCCGATGATCGGCGTCAGGATCACATCATGCGCCTGCCAGGAAAGCCTGCAGGGTGCGGTTGAAGGCAGCCGGATGCGACACGTTCATGCCGTGCGACGCGCCCTGGATGACCTGTTGCTCGCTTTCGGGAATCCATTGCGCCAGGGCGGCGATGTTGTCGCGGTACATGCGCGGGCTCTTCTGGCCACCGACCAGCAGGGTCTTGCACTGCAGTTCGGCGGCATCCATTTCCTTGTAGGCCGGCAGGTGATCGCGGAACTGCAGGGGCAGGGTATTGGCATTGGCCGTGGCCATGGC
>JAFAMT010000080.1 GCA_019233085.1 Herbaspirillum sp. | reverse complement strand
GCCGAAGCCATGCTGGCGCTGGTGCTGATGGATCATGCCTTGCGGCACCGTGCCCAGTGCGGCGACGTCAAGGTCGATACCCCGCAACTGCGCTGAACGGCCGGCGGGATCCCTGACACGAACCGGCCATCGCGCTAGCGATCGCCGGTTTTTTCTTGCGCGAAACATTTTGCCGCGAGCCCGGTCGAAACGGCTCCCGGCCCGCCAGGGTGGCGCACGATCGCCCGGCAGCAGGACCCGGAATCAAATCAATTATTCAATGGAGGCGGGAATGAAGCTCAAACCAATCATCAAGAACAGCATGCTGGCCATGGCGCTGGCCGGCCTGGTAGCCTGCGAGACGGTGCAGACCACCCAGGGTGGCGCAGTGGGGATAGATCGCAAGCAGCAGATGCTGGTGTCGTCGGCGGACATGGAAGCCTCGGCCACCAAGGAATACGCCCAGGTGCTGGCCGAGGCCAAGGACAAGGGGCAGTTGAACCGCAATGCGGCGCAGGTCCAGCGGGTGCGTGCCATCGCCAATCGCCTGATCCCGCAGACCGGCGTGTTCCGTCCTGATGCGCTGAACTGGAAGTGGGAAGTCAATGTGCTCAGCTCCGAGGAGACCAATTCCTGGTGCATGCCCGGTGGCAAGATCGCGGTCTATACCGGGCTGATCGACAAGCTCAAGATCACCGACGATGAACTGGCTGCCGTCATGGGTCACGAGATCGCCCATGCGCTGCGCGAGCATGCCCGCGAGCGCGCCTCGCAGCAGGTGGTGGCCAACTCGGCCATCTCCATCGGCGCGGCCCTGCTGGGCCTGGGGGATCTGGGCAAGCAGGGCGCCCAGTACGCCTACATGGGCTTGATGGGCTTGCCCAATTCGCGCGCCAACGAGACCGAGGCCGACCGCATCGGCGTGGAGCTGGCCGCGCGCGGCGGCTATGACCCCAAGGCCGCCGTGACGCTGTGGCAGAAGATGGCCAGCCTGGGCGGCGAGGAGCCGATGAAGTTCATGTCCACCCACCCCTCCAGCAGCGAGCGCATTGCCGACTTGAGCGACTACGCGCAACGTGTCGATCCGCTGTATCAGCAGACGCGCAAGAAACGCTGAGCGCGGCTTGAGTCACCAAAGCGATCCGGCTTGTTCCCGGCACCCCGGGGATATGCCGGATTTTTCACGTGCGCCGCAACTTTTGCTCTTTTCCTGCTGCTTTGCAGCATTTCTATCTGTTGTTGCGATGCGGCGGAAAACACGGCGAGGGGGTAAGAGCTGTCGCTTTATGGCATAATCAAATGCTATTTTCTACGACCAGCCTCCACACTGTTACGCAGGACCGCAACATGCTCAAGACGCTTTACGACAAACTCTGGGAGTCGCACGTCGTTCATACGGAAGATGACGGTACCGCCATCCTGTATATCGACCGCCATCTGCTCCATGAGGTGACCAGCCCGCAAGCCTTCGAAGGCCTCAAGCTAGCCGGTCGTCAACCCTGGCGCAATTCGGCCAACCTGATGGTGGCCGACCACAACGTGCCCACCACCGACCGCGCCCACGGCATTGCCGATCCCATCTCGCGCCTGCAGGTGGAGACGCTGGACGGCAACGCCAAGGAATACAACCTGACCTATTTCGGCATGAACGACAAGCGTCAGGGCATCGTGCACGTGATCGGTCCCGAGCAGGGTGCCACGCTGCCGGGCATGACGGTGGTCTGCGGTGATTCGCACACCTCCACCCACGGCGCCTTCGCGGCGCTGGCCCATGGCATCGGCACCTCCGAAGTGGAGCACGTGCTGGCTACCCAGACGCTCTTGGCGCGCAAGTCCAAGGCCATGCTGGTGCAGGTCGACGGGACGCTGCCGGCTGGCGTCACCGCCAAGGACATCGTGCTGGCCATCATCGGCAAGATCGGCACGGCCGGCGGTACCGGCTATGCCATCGAATTCGCTGGCTCGACCATCCGTTCGCTGTCCATGGAAGGCCGCATGACGGTCTGCAACATGGCCATCGAAGCCGGTGCCCGCGCCGGCATGGTGGCCTTCGATGACACCACGCTCAATTACCTCAAGGGCCGTCCGTATTCGCCCTCGGGCCCGCACTGGGAACGTGCCGTGAGCTACTGGCGCACGCTGCATTCCGACCAGGGCGCCAAGTTCGACATGGTCGTGACCCTCAATGCCGCCGAGATCAAGCCTCAAGTCACCTGGGGCACCTCGCCCGAGATGGTGGTGGCAGTCGACGCCCGCGTACCCGATCCCGACAAGGAAAAGGACCCGACCAAGCGCGACGGCATGGAAAAGGCCCTGGCCTACATGGCCCTGAAGCCCAATACGCCGATCGAGGATATCCGTATCGACAAGGTCTTCATCGGCTCCTGTACCAATTCCCGCATCGAAGACCTGCGCGAAGCCGCCAAGGTGGTGCGCGGCAAGTTCCGCGCCTCCAACGTCAAGCTGGCGATGGTGGTGCCGGGCTCCGGCCTGGTCAAGGAGCAGGCCGAGCGTGAAGGCTTGGACAAGATCTTCCGCGACGCCGGGTTCGAATGGCGTGAACCGGGCTGCTCCATGTGCCTGGCCATGAACGCCGACCGCCTGGAACCGGGCGAGCGCTGTGCCTCGACCTCGAACCGCAATTTCGAAGGTCGCCAGGGCGCTGGTGGTCGTACCCACCTGGTGAGTCCGGCCATGGCTGCAGCTGCCGGTATCGCCGGTCACTTCGTGGATGTGCGTTCGCTGTAAGCGCGTGCTTCTGAATCTTTTCGAGAGAGTACAAATATGAAAAAGATCTCCGCTCTGTTGTTGCTGGCGCTCGCGCTGGGCGCGCTGGCTGGTTGCAACACCGTGAATGGCTTCGGCAAGGATGTGCAGGAAGCCGGCGAAAAGATGCAGGACGCAGCCAAGAAGTAATCAGGAAAGCGCTGCGCCCGAAAAGGGCGCAGCGACAGTTTTTGAACAGGAATCAGCAAGCGCGGGGTGGTAACGCGACCCCGCCGACCCAAGGTCAGGACCATGAATAAATTTATCGTGCATGAAGGTCTGGTGGCGCCGCTGGATCGCGCCAACGTCGATACCGATGCGATCATCCCGAAGCAGTTCCTGAAGTCGATCAAGCGCAGCGGCTTCGGCCCCAACCTGTTCGACGAATGGCGCTACCTCGATCACGGCGAGCCGGGCATGGACAACACCAAGCGCCCGCTGAACCCTGACTTCGTGCTCAACCAGGAGCGCTACCAGGGTGCGTCGATCCTGCTGTCGCGCAAGAACTTCGGCTGCGGCTCCTCGCGCGAGCACGCGCCGTGGGCGCTGGACCAGTTCGGTTTCCGCGCCGTGATCGCGCCCAGCTTCGCCGACATCTTCTTCAACAACTGCTACAAGAACGGTCTGCTGCCCATCGTCCTGACCGAACAACAGGTCGATCACCTGTTCAATGAAGTCAAGGCCTTCCCGGGTTATCGCCTGGTCATCGACCTGGAAAAGCAGGTCGTCAGCACCACCAATGGCAGCCAGGCCTTCCCGTTCGAGATCAGCGAGTTCCGCAAGTATTGCCTGCTCAACGGTTTCGACGACATTGGCCTGACCCTACGCAAAGCCGACACCATTCGTGCCTACGAAGAGAAACACCTGCACGAACAGCCCTGGCTGAGCAACGCGATCTGACAGGATCGTTGAAACAACAGCAAAGGGCGGTCAGATGACCGCCCTTGTCATTGATAACCCGAATTCGCTGCATAACTGAGAAAGAGAAGCCATGAAGATTGCTATCCTGCCGGGCGACGGCATCGGTCCCGAGATCGTCGATGAAGCCGTGCGCGTGCTCAATGCGCTGGACGAGAAGTTCGAGATGGAATCGGCCCCGGTCGGCGGCGCTGGCTACGAGGCCCACGGTCACCCGCTGCCGGACGGCACCCTGAAGCTGGCCAAGGAGGCCGACGCCATCCTCTTCGGCGCAGTCGGCGACTGGAAGTACGACAAGCTGGAGCGCGCCCTGCGCCCCGAGCAGGCCATCCTGGGCCTGCGCAAGCACCTGCAGCTGTTCGCCAATTTCCGTCCCGCGATCTGCTATCCCGAACTGACCGGTGCTTCTTCGTTGAAGCCCGAGCTGGTGGCCAACCTGGACATCCTGATCGTGCGCGAACTGAACGGTGACATCTATTTCGGCCAGCCGCGCGGCATGCGCGAAGCGCCGGACGGCCCGTTCAAGGGTGCCCGCGAAGGATTTGATACCATGCGCTATTCGGAACCTGAAATCCGCCGCATCGCCCACGTCGCCTTCCAGGCCGCGGCCAAGCGCGGCAAGCGCCTGTGCAGCGTGGACAAGGCCAACGTGCTGGAAACCTTCCAGTTCTGGAAGGACATCGTCACCGAAGTGGGCAAGGAATACCCTGAGGTCGAGCTGTCGCACATGTACGTGGACAACGCCGCGATGCAACTGGTGAAGGCACCGAAGAACTTCGACGTCATCGTCACCGGCAACATGTTCGGCGACATCCTCTCCGACGCCGCCGCCATGCTGACCGGTTCGATCGGCATGCTGCCCTCGGCTTCGCTGGATGCCAACAACAAGGGCCTCTACGAGCCTTCGCACGGCTCGGCACCGGACATCGCAGGCAAGGGTATCGCCAATCCGTTGGCGACCATCCTGTCGGCGGCGATGATGCTGCGTTTCTCCTTGAACCGTGCCGAGCAGGCCGACCGCATCGAGAACGCCGTGAAGAAAGTGCTTGCGCAAGGCCTGCGCACCGCCGATATTTACGAAGAGGGCTGCACCAAGGTCAACACCCAGCAGATGGGCGAGGCTGTGGTCAAGGCGCTCGGCTAAGGTCATCGCCTCGTCCGCCCTTGCGGCAGGGCGGGGCGCTTGAAATGCCGGATGGTCCGGCGCATATGTGTTCAATCTGATTTGTTCACCATGGAAATTCTAAATAGGGAAAGATGATGAAACTGGTTGGTTTAGTTGGCTGGCGTGGAATGGTGGGTTCGGTCCTGATGCAACGCATGCAGGACGAGGGTGATTTCGATCACATCGAACCGGTATTTTTCTCGACTTCGAATGCGGGCGGCAAGGCGCCGTCGTTCGCCAAAACGGCAACGACGCTCAAAGACGCCAACAGCATTGATGAGCTCAAGAAATGCGACATCATCATTACCGCGCAGGGTGGCGACTACACCAACGAGATCTTCCCCAAGCTGCGTGCTGCCGGCTGGGATGGCTACTGGATCGACGCCGCCTCCTCGCTGCGCATGAAGGATGACGCCGTGATCGTGCTGGACCCGGTCAACAGCAACGTCATCAAGGACGCGCTGGCCAAGGGCGTGAAGAACTACATCGGCGGCAACTGCACCAACTCCATCCTGTTGATGGGCGTGGGTGGCCTGTTCAAGGAAGGTCTGGTCGAGTGGGTCAGCTCCATGACCTACCAGGCAGCCTCCGGCGGCGGCGCCAACCACATGCGCGAGCTGTTGAAGGGCATGGGCGTCATCAACGCCGCCGTGGCCGAAGAACTGGCCACGCCGTCCTCGGCCATCCTGGACATCGACCGCAAGGTCGCCAAGACCATCCGCGAGGATGTGCCCACTGAGTTCTTCGGTGCGCCGCTGGCCGGCGGCCTGATCCCCTGGATCGATGCCCAGCTGGAAAACGGTCAGTCCAAGGAAGAGTGGAAGGGCCAGGCCGAGGTGAACAAGATCCTCGGCAACGAGAAGATCATCCCCGTCGACGGCCTGTGCGTGCGTATCGGCGCCATGCGCTGCCACAGCCTGGCGCTGACCATCAAGTTGAAGCGCGACCTGCCCCTGGCCGAGATCGAGTCCATCATCCGTGCTGGCAACCAGTGGGTGAAGTGGGTTCCCAATGACCGTGCCATCACGGTCAAGGAACTGACCCCGGCGGCCATCACCGGTGGCCTGGAAATCGGCGTGGGCCGCGTGCGCAAGCTGAACCAGGGCCCGGAATACATCTCGGCCTTCGTCATCGGCGACCAACTGCTGTGGGGCGCGGCCGAACCGCTGCGCCGCATGCTGCGCATCATCCTGGGCAACCTGGAGTAATGCCAGTGACCGGATATTGTCCGGTCGGCAACATCGCAAGACCGTCGGAATACGAATAGGACTTGCGAATAGGACTTGCCTATCTCGTTGTCAGTCTGCAACAATAGCCCGCCAGCTTCCACACTTGTGTCGAGGCTGGCGGGTTTTTCTCATGTTGAGAACTTAAGTACACTTGCGGGTGTAAGTTCTTGATGATAATTTGAAAACCCCATTCATTTCATGAAAGTCAACATACGGAACAGTCGCTTGCGGCCGTGCCGGGTGCTTGCTGGATTTGATGAAATGGATTGGCGCCAACCGGCGTTACGGGCCGGGCAGCACATGTCCCATTCACGGCTTCCACTGGAGTTGAACAAGAGCGTGACGGGTTTCAAGCGGAACGTTTCTCTAAGCCAATTAAAACATGCCTCTGAATACGAACAAGAAGCAGCCCCTGTCCCAGATCAAGACCCTGAGCGCCGCCATCGCGCTGGCACTGGCCGTGTCGCTGGGCGCGCAGGCTGCCAGCCTGGGCAAGCTTACCGTGCTGTCCTCGCTGGGCCAGCCGCTGCGCGCCGAGATCGAGGTCACCTCGGTGAGCGCCGATGAGGCCGGCAAGCTGTCGGCCAAGCTGGCCTCGGCGGAGGCCTTCAGCCGCGCCAATGTCGACTTCAACCCGATCCTGAGTTCACTTTCCTTTGTGGTGGAGCAGCGCCAGGGGCGCCATTTCATCCGTATCAGTTCTGCCCAGCCGGTCAGCGATCCCTTCGTCGACCTGTTGCTCGAACTGGAGGCCGGAGGCGCGCGCCTGGTGCGCGAGTACACCTTCCTGCTCGATCCGGCCGATAGCAAGGCACCCCGCAACGCCCAGGTGGCGCCGCTGACGCCGAGCACCGCCAGTGCTCCGGCTGCCAAGGCCGATGCCGCTGCTGCTCCAGCAGCCACAGCGCATGCCGCCGCTGCGCCTGCAGCCCCCATGGCGGCCCCGGAGGCACCGGCGCCGGCGGCAGCTGCACCCGCACCAGCGGCTGCGCCCGCACCAGCGCCGGCACCCGCCGCAGCACCGATGGCCGAGGCTGCGCCTGCGCCGGCAACAGCTCCTGCGCCAGCGCGCACACCGATTCCGGTCAGCGGTGAAGAACCCGGCTCCAATATCGTCCAGCGCCAGGCGCCTTCGGCCCTGGCCGAGGAGTTGATCCGTCGCCAGCAGGCCGCCCCCGACAATACACCGGCGTCGGCCAGTCCCCAGGCTGCTCCGCCTGCCGCACCGACGGCCTCGGGCAAGTCCGATATGCCAGCGGCCCCGACCGCCGCAGGTGGCAAGGCCGGTGATTATCGCGTCAAGCAGGGGGATACGCTGGCAGGCATCGCCACCCGCAACCAGCAGGCCAATGTCTCGCTGGACCAGATGCTCATCGCCCTGTATCGCGCCAATCCCGACGCTTTCATGGGCAACAACATCAACCGCCTGCGCGCCGGCAAGATCCTGGCCATTCCCGACCAGCCCAGCGCGGCTGCGGTGGACAAGACCGAAGCCCACGGCATGGTCGTGGCCCAGGCCCAGGATTTCAACGCCTACCGCAACAAGCTGGCCGGACAGGTTGCCAACGCGCCGGCCGCCAAGCCGGGCGCCAGCCGGCAAAGCGGTGGTGGCAAGATCACTACCCGGGTGGAGGAGCGTTCCGGCGCCCAGGAAGCACGTGACCGGCTGGAGCTGTCGCGCGCCAACAAGGGCCGTGGCAAGACCGGCAATGCCGGCGCGGCGGCTGAAGAGAAGGCTGCCGCCGAGCGTGCCCTGGCCGATGCCAACGACCGCGTCAAGGATCTCGAAAAGAACGTCGACAATCTCCAGAAACTGCTGGAGCTGAAGAACAAGACCATCTCCGACCTGACTGCCCAGCAGCAGAAGGAAGCCGATGCCGCCAAGGCGGCCCAGGCTGCCAAGCCGGAAGACAAGCCGGCCGAGGCGGCTCCGGCCGCACC
>JAFAMT010000459.1 GCA_019233085.1 Herbaspirillum sp. | reverse complement strand
GTGGCGCTGTCCATCAATGGCAACTACACCTATTTCGGTTCCATTGCCTTCCCTGGTGAAACCAGTGGCCGGCTGATCCTGGCGGTGGTGGTGACGGCCGTCCTGATGGGCGTGGCCGGGGGCGTGTTCTGCTGGCTCATCCTCAATCCGACACGATGGATTCCGGCGACCGTGGTGCGCTTGCGCGCCGAGCGCCCGGTGATCTTTGCGGCGCTGTGCGGTTTCATCGTGGCGGTGATCGGCGTGGCTGCCGGTGGCGCCACCTTCGGCAGCGGCTATGAACAGGCGCATGGCTTGCTCAATGATGGCCAGGGCCTGTCGGTGTTCTACCCCTTCCTGAAATTCGCCTCGATGATCGGCTCCTACCTGCCGGGTCTGCCTGGCGGCATCTTCGCGCCCTCGCTGTCCATCGGTGCTGGGTTCGGCAACCTGCTGCACCTGCTCTTCGGCGGTACGTCCTTGCCGATGCTGGTGGCACTGGCGATGGTCGGCTATCTGGCTGCGGTGACGCAGTCACCCATCACGGCCTTCGTGATCGTCATGGAAATGGTCGATGGCCATGCGCTGGTGATTTCGCTGATGGCCACGGCGCTGATTGCTTCAGTCGTGTCCAAGGTATTTGCGCCGCCGCTCTATGAGACCCTGGCCGAGCGCTACCTGAAGCACTGACCCGCCAGGCTGCCTGGAGATTACCAGCGCAGCAGGCGTGGCCCCAGCAACAGGCCGATGGCGGCCGGGATCAGGATGCCCAGGAAGTACCACAGTCCCCAGAAAGGCACGCCCATTTCCGGGCAGTGCAGGCAATACACCATCGTGGCCGAGGAACCGGCCAGCAGTCCCGCCACGCCGCCGCACAGGCGCAGGCGGGTCGGGGCCATGGCCTTGACGGCCCAGGTGATGCTGCAAAACAGGGGCAGCGAGAGCAGGGCAATGTTGAAGGGGCAACTGCGCCAGGTATAGCCCATCAGCAGGGGGATGCGTTCGGTAGCCGGTGCCAGTGCCAGCACCAGGGCGCTACCGATCCAGATCGCCAGGCTGGGGGCGGCTACACCCGCCCAGCGCATGCCCACATCCAGTCCGGGATGCAGCAGGCGATGCAACACCAGCAGGGCACCTGCGGCCAGGGTAGTGGGAAAGGCCAGCTTGACCCAGAACAGTGGCGTTCTGGCGATCACCATCAGGTCCGGTCGCAGGCCATACAGCATCAGCATCAGCACCAGGCTGGCCATGCCACCCAGCAGCAGGGCCTGGACCATGCGCAGGCGCGGCAGGCTGCGATCCACAGGTGCCACGTCAGTGGCCATCATCGAAATCAGGTCATCGGTCTTCATGATTACAAACTTTCTCGTATGCGTGCTGCCAGCGCCTTGAGGCCGCGGTGGATACCGACCTTCACGGCTGACTCCGACAGTCCCGTCAGCTGTGCCGTCTGCGCCACCGACAGGCCTTCCAGCTTGACGTGCACGATCGGCAAGCGCTGCTTGTCGGGCAGCTGTTCCAGCAGCACACCAATATCGCGCCGAGCCTGGGCTGGCTCGTCATCGCTGGCGGCAAAGAGCTCCTGTGCCTCGTCCAGCGGATCGTTGAAGGCTTCGCGGCGCGAGCGCGAGCGCAGGAAATCCATCAGCTTGTAGCGCGCAATGGCGTGTACCCAGGCCGTCAGCGGCTGCTCGGGGCGATAGGTGTGGCGCGCATTGTGGACCGCCAGCAAGGTCTCCTGGACGATATCCTCGACCTCGTCCTGCAGGTGATGCAGGCGCTTGCGCAGGAAGGCGCGCAGTCGTCCGCTCAGTTCCGCCAGGAAAGTACGGTAGGCCACCGCGTCACCATCGAGCCCGGCCAGCAGGAGGGTGCGCAGGCGCTCTTCGCTGGGATGGGCAGCGGCGCGTGCGGCCGGTGCGGCTTCGCGCGGGGCGGGCAAGTCATTGGCGGGCAGGCGTGGACTGTTGCTCACGGGATAGACCAAAGAATTAGTTGCCAGCATTATGCACTCCCCGGCCGGGCTGTGGTCTGTCGATTTGCTTCATGCCTCTCATCCACGTTGCGGTTGCGGCCTGCGCGGCCATGGTCCCTTTTTCTGACAATTCGCTGCGTGAGGCCGGCCGGTTACAGCGCACGCCCAAAAAAGATCGCCGAATTTTTCAGCGCGGCTGTAACCGCCGACACCCAGGGCGCGAATTAGCCTACAGACCGGCGACGAAAGCGCTGCCGGTCAAGGTTGTCCCCAGAAGCACCCAGTCCATTCTCAATCCAGACCAGGAGTCACACCATGAACACCCGTACCTTCGCCACCGCTGCCTTCACCCTCGCCACCCTCGCTTCCGGTGTCGCCATGGCCCAGACCCAGCAACCCGCCAAGCCCGCCGCCATGGAGAAGTGCTATGGCGTGGCCATGGCCGGCCAGAACGATTGCAAGGCCGGTGAAGGCACCACCTGCGCCGGCACTGCCAAGATGGATTACCAGCCCAATGCCTGGAAGAACGTTCCGGCTGGCACCTGCACCTCCATCAAGACCCCGCGCGGCATGGGTTCCCTGAAGTCCATGTAAGGAGTGCCAGGATGAAAGCGCCAAGCGTGGACACCGGTGCCGGTCTTGGCCTCAAGCCCCGCCACTTCGACCTGGCCCTGGCCAGCGATGCGCCCGGCTTGTGGTTCGAGGTCCATCCCGAGAACTACATGATGGACGGTGGACCGCGCCTGGCCTGGCTGGAGGCGGTACGCAGCCGGCATCCGGTGGCCCTGCATGGCGTGTCGCTTTCGCTGGCCGGGCCCGACGCTCCGGACCCGCAACACCTGCGTCGCCTGGCGGCCCTGGCCGCGCGCATCGAGCCGGTGCTGGTGTCGGAGCACCTGGCCTGGTCGCGTGCCGATGGCCGCTATTTTCCTGACCTGCTGCCGGTGCCGCGCAACAGCACGTCCTTGCAGCGCCTGGTCAGCCATATCACCCAGACCCAGGATGCCTTGAAGCGCCGCATCGTCCTGGAGAATCCCTCGCACTACCTGCACATGGATGCCCATGCGTGGAGCGAGCCCGAGTTCCTGGCCGAACTGGTCAGGCGTACCGGCTGCGGCCTGCTGGTGGACGTCAACAACGTCCACGTCAGCGCCGCCAATATCGGGATCGATCCCGTGGCCTACCTGGCGCAATTGCCCGGTGCTGCCATCGAGGAGATCCACCTGGCCGGCCACAGCAGCGACCAGAGCCTGCCCGGCCTGCTGGTCGACAGCCACGACGCGGCCATCGCCCCAGAGGTATGGCAGCTCTATCGCGCGCTGGTAGAGCGCATCGGACCCCGGCCCACGCTCATCGAGCGTGACGGCAACATTCCGGAATTCGAGGTCTTGCTGGCCGAACGCGAGATCGCGCAGCAAGTCCTCGATGTTCTGTCGCAGGAGCAGGCAGCATGATCGACGACGACTATCACCAGCAATTCCTGCAGGCCATCTGGCACGGCCAGAGCACGCACCCGCTGGTAGCGGCGCTGGCTGCACAGCCTGCCTTCGCGGTCTATCGCAACACCATCTTCAAGGGATGTGTGGATGCACTGGCCGGCAATTATCCGACGCTGCAACGTCTCGTCGGCGATGCCTGCTTCCACGACGTGGCCTTGGTCTATGCACGCGAGCATGCTCCCGACGATGTCTGTCTGATCAATTACGGACGAGGCTTTGCGGCCTTCGTCGCGGGCGTCGAGGCATTGGCGGAACTGCCTTACCTGCCAGGTGTGGCGGCGCTGGACCGGGCCTGGAGCGAAGCCCATCTCGCCGCCGATGACGCACCGCTGGAGATGGCGGCATTGCATGAGGCGCTGGCGCAAGGCCGGGATGTGCGGCTGGTCTTGCATGCCGCCACGCGCTGGCACAGCGACGACAGCCATCCGGTGTTCTCGATCTGGAGCACCCAGCGCCAGGAGGAGGCAGCGCCATCGCCCGAGCTGTCCTGGCAGGGCGAGAGCGCGCTGCTGACCAGACCTGAGGGCGAGGTGCAGTGGCGCGCCATCGGCGCCGGCGCCTGCGCCTTCCTCGCTGCCTGCCAGCGCGGCACGCACATTGCCGAAGCCGCCGCACTGGCGCAACACGCCGAACCCGGACTGGATATCGCCCTGATGCTAGGCGAGCTGATCCAGGCAGGTGCCTTTACTTCCTTCCAATACCAATGACGGAGAACGACATGTCCCATCCTGCCTCCTCGCACGTCACCGATGTGCAGCCCACATCCCGTTCGCTCTGGGCACGTTGTGCCGCCCTGGCCAGTCGTCTCATCAGCGACAGCCTGCTGGCGCTGGTGGCGCGGATCTCGATTGCGGCGATCTTCTTCCTGTCGGGACGCACCAAGGTCAGCGGTTTCCTGACACTCAAGGACAGCACCTATGTCTTGTTCCAGGAGGAATATCGCATCCCGCTGGTGCCGCCCGATATTGCCGCGCACATGGCCGCCTATGCCGAGCACCTGTTCCCGGTGCTGCTGGTGCTGGGTTTGTTTACGCGCGGCGCGGCACTGGCTCTGCTGGGCATGACCACGGTCATCGAGGTGTTCGTCTATCCCGATGCCTGGCCTACGCACTTGTCCTGGGCCGGCCTGTTGTTGTTGCTGGTAGCCCGTGGTGGCGGTGCATGGTCTCTGGATCGTCGCCTGGGGATTGCGTGACCTTCGCCTGAACTTCTTCTGATCTCCGCCGGCTGCGTCAATTTGACGCAGCTGCGCTTCTCCGCCACCACGGCCGCTCTCCAACCTGACGACGCGTGTGTCGTCGTCACCGCGACAATATGTCGCAAGGGACTGCCTTTGTGTTTGTCCATAATCGGCCCCGCCTGTCGCGCCCCGGCGCGCAGGGACCGATAACGATAACCACAGGGGAATCCCATGAAAATCACACCTTGCGCCTGCGCCGTGGCGCTGGCCTTCAGCGCATCGGGCTCCGTGCTGGCGGAGAGCCAGGAGGCAGAACGCCTGCCCACGATCACCGTGCGCAGCGACAAGCCGGTCGAGACCATCAGGAGCACCAGCGACAGTGCCTTGCTGCTCACCGAGCAGCCCGGCTATGCCACGGCCGCCGGTGGTGGTGTCTCGGCCTTGCCGGTGCTCAACGGCTTTGCCGCCGACCGTCTCAAGATCCGGCTCGACGGCATGGAAGTCACGGCCGCCTGCGGCAACCAGATGAATGTCCCCATGTCCTATATGCCGCCCTCACAGGTGGGCTACACGCGGGTGATCGCCGGCATCACGCCGGTGAGTATCGGTGGCGACAGTATCGGTGGCACCATCGAATTGTCCTCGCCGGTGCCGCAGTTCGCCGACGAGCCCGGCAAGTTGCTCAGCAAGGGCGGCTTCTCGGTGTCGGCGCGCAGCGTCAATTCGGAAGTCTCGGCCTCGGTCAACGCCACCGTCGCCAGCGAGAACCTGTCGGTGGGCTACGTGGGCAGCAAATCGCGTGCGGAGAGCTACACCGCCGGTAATGGCGAGAAGGTGCTGTCCAGTCTCTACGAGAGCAACAACCATGCGCTCACCATGGCCGCACGCGGAGACGGTCAACAGATCGTGCTGAAGGTCGGCCAGCAATACATTCCCTACCAGGGCTTCCCCAACGAATACATGGACATGACCGGCAACCGCTCCACCTTTGCCAATCTTGGCTACGATCGCCGCTTTGACTGGGGCAAGCTGTATGCGAAGCTGTACTGGCAGCGTACCGAGCACGAGATGGGGTTCTTCACCGCTGAACGCACCGGCACCATGCCCATGGATACGCGCGGTCGCGACATGGGCTACACCGTGCGCGGCGACATCAACCTGGGCCAGGATGCTGCCGGCGTGCTACGCCTGGGCAACGAGTATCACAGCTTCCGCCTCAACGACTATTGGCCACCGGTGGCGGGCTCGATGATGATGGGGCCGCGTACCTACATCAATATCAACGATGGCACGCGTGACCGCTTCGCGCTGTTTGCCGAGTGGGAGCAGAAGCTGGATGCGCGCTGGACCACCTTGCTGGGCGTGCGCGACGAATGGGTCAAGACCGATGCCGGCAACGTCCAATCCTATGGAACCGGCATGATGAACATGACCGACAGCGCCGCGGCTGCAGCCTTCAATGGCCGCGACCACGCCAAGACCGACAACAATATCGATCTCACCGCCTTGGCGCGTTTTGAGGCCGATGCCGGCAAGAGTTTCGAATTCGGCTATGCCCGCAAGACCCGCTCGCCCAACCTGTACGAGCGCTACACCTGGGGGCGCGGCACCATGGCCATGACCATGACCAACTGGTTTGGCGATGGCAACGGCTATGTCGGGAACATCGACCTCAAGCCAGAAGTCGCCAACACGATTTCCGGTACGGCCGACTGGCACAGCGAGGAGAGTGACAGTGGCGAACGTCGCTGGTTCTTCAAGGTGACGCCCTACTTCAGCTACGTCCAGAACTACATCGACGCCGACGTCATCGGCAGCTTCCATCCCTACAACGTCAGTGCTGCCACGGGCGCATTGCTGCAGTTCGCCAACCACGATGCCCGACTGTACGGCATCAATGCATCGTGGAAGTGGCCGCTGTTGCGCTCCTCCGGCCTGGGGGACATCGCTTTCACCGGCAAGGCCGGCATCACGCGAGGACAGCGCGTCGACGGCGGCAATCTCTACCACATGATGCCCTTCAATGTGCTGGGTGCGTTGGAACAGAAATGGGGCCCCTGGAGCAACCGCGCCGAGCTCAATTACGTGGCGCGCAAGACCCTGGTCGATGCCAATCGCCTGGAACCGGTGACGGCCAGTTACACCGTGGTCAATCTCAAGAGCAGCTACCAGTTCAACCAGAGCATCACGGTCTCGGCCGGAGTCTCCAACCTGTTCAACCGC
>JAFAMT010000366.1 GCA_019233085.1 Herbaspirillum sp. | reverse complement strand
TGATCGGTGTCATCGGCGGCGCCCTGGCCGTGGCCTGCTATACCGCCATCGCCCTGGCCATGCACCGCAAGCAGGACGGCGTGACGCGCTTCCTCGACTACAGCGTGCTGGTGCCGCGTGCGGTGCCGGGCCTGCTGGCCGGCCTGTCCTTCCTGTGGGTATTCCTGTTCGTGCCCTCGCTGCTGGACTCGGCTTTGAAGGGCATCGACAACCCTGTCGCGCTGTGGCTGGTGGAGAGCTTCATCCCGGCGCTGCGCGGCCTGCGCTCGACCATCTTCTCGGTGTGGCTGGCCTACTCGGTGGTGTGGATGGCGTATGGCCTGCGCCTGATCAACACCGCCCTGCTGCAGGTGGGACCGGAACTGGAAGAGGCCGCCCGCGCCGTGGGCGCCTCGCGTTCCCGCGTCACCCGCGACGTCACCATCCCGCTGGTGCGCTATGGCCTGATCGGCGCCTGGCTGATGGTGTTCCTGATCTTCGAGCGCGAGTACTCCACCGGCGTCTACCTGCTCTCGCCGGGGACCGAGGTGATCGGCTCGATGATCGTCTCCATGTGGGCCGCAGGCGCGGTGGAGCTGGTGGCGGCGCTGTCCTTCATCAACATCACGCTGGTGGCCGTGGGCCTGGGGATCGCGTTGCGCTTCGGCGTGAAGTTGCACGACTGACCCTGTCCCGACCTTGTCCGATTTGCACGCATCGGTGCCCGTTATCGCGCCGATGCCCTGTTAGAGCTAGAGCATCCAAAGGAATCATCATGACCGAACTTTCCGTCAACGACCTGCACCTCGACTACGGCAGCGGCGCGCACGCCAACCCCATCCTCAAGGGTGTTTCCATGCAATTGCAGCGCGGCGAAGTGGTCGCCCTGCTGGGCCCCTCCGGCAGCGGCAAGACCACGCTGCTGCGCGCGGTCGCCGGGCTGGAGTCACCCAAGGCCGGCACCATCGATATCGGCACCCGGCGCGTCTTCGATGGTGCGCGCAACTTCGAGATGCCCGCCGAAGAACGCAACCTGGGCCTGGTGTTCCAGTCCTATGCGCTGTGGCCGCACAAGACCGTGGCTGACAACGTGGCCTATGGCCTCAAGCTGCGCAAGACCTCGTCCTCCGAGATCGCCACCCGCGTCAAGGCGGTGCTGGCGCAGCTGGGGCTGGGCCACCTGGGCGAGCGCTACCCGCACCAGCTCTCCGGCGGCCAGCAGCAGCGCGTGGCCATTGCCCGTGCGCTGGTCTACAACCCGCAGGTGATCCTGCTGGACGAACCGCTCTCCAACCTCGACGCCAAGCTGCGAGAGGAAGCCCGCGCCTTCCTGCGCGAGCTGATCGTGCGCCTGGGCCTGTCGGCTCTGATGGTGACCCACGACCAGGGCGAGGCGATGGCGATCTCGGACCGCATCCTGCTGCTCAACAACGGCCGCATCGAACAGCAGGGCAGCCCGCAGAGCATGTACCAGACCCCTGACACCCTCTTCACCGCCGAATTCATGGGCAGCAACAACAAGCTGGCCGCCGAGGTTGTCAGTTGCGATGGCCAGCGTGTCACCGTCAAGCTCGATGGCGGCACCGCCGTGGCGACCCTGCGCGGTCGCAGCGATGCCCAGCCCGGCCAGCAACTGACCGGCATCATCCGCGTCGAGCAGGTGCGCATCTCGGGCGAGCAGAGCGGCAATGCGATCCGCCTGCCGCTGTCGACCTGCATGTACCTGGGCGACCGCTGGGAGTGCCTCTTCAAGGTCGACGGCGGCCCCGCCGGCGCAGTGGGCCTGCGCGCCTACGCGCCGCAGCGCCTGGACCAGGGGGAGTACTGGCTGTCGCTGCCGGAACAGGCGCTGTGGGCCTTCTGAGGCAGCCATCGCCTGGCCCTGCGCGGCCGGCAATGAAGTACGGCGCGCCCGGCTACCCGCCGCGCGCGCTATCACCACGACCGGTACCCACCGGCGTATGACCAGAAGACGCCGTCGATGCCTGTGCATCGTCCGGCGCACATCAAACCGCTTTCAACCAAGGAGATTTCAGTGCAGAAGAAACACCTCGCGGCCGCGGCCGCACTCGCCACCCTGGCTGCCGCCGGCAGCGCCCAGGCCCAGACCAGCGTCACCGTCTATGGCCTGATCGATTCGGGCGTGGAATTCGTCAACAACGCCGGCGCCAAGGGCGGCAGCGTGACCCGCCTGAGCTCGGGCACGATGAACACTTCGCGCATCGGCTTCCGTGGCACGGAAGACCTGGGCGGTGGTCTCAAGGCCATCTTCCAGCTGGAAAACGGCTTCAAGCTCGATACCGGCGCCTTCGATGGCGATGCCAACCAGCTCTTCAACCGCCAGTCCAACGTCGGCCTGGAAGGCGGCTTCGGTCGCGTGGTCGCGGGTCGTTCGTTCTCGACCACCTATGACTTCATCCTGCCCTTCGACCCCATGGGTTATTCGGCCAACTATTCCTGGGTGACCTCGGCCGGCGCCACCGGTGGCCGCAAGGATGGCATGCCCACCGGCGTGTCCAACCTGGTGAAGTACCAGGGTGAGTTCGGCGGCGTGAAGATCGGCGCCATGTACGGCTTCGGTGAAGTCGCCGGTAACAACAGCGACAGCGCCAAGTACGGCGTGGGTCTGGGCTGGGGCAGCGGTCCGTTCAGCGTGGCCGGTACCTTTGACCGCGTCAACGGCACCGCCGGCACCAACGGCGCCTACGACAAGACCACTACCGCCCACCTGGCCGGTGGCTACCAGCCGGTCGATGCCTGGAAATTCAACCTGGGCTATCGCTATTACAAGAAGACCCTGGCCACCGGTGCCACCGACCTGCGCAGCAATTTCTTCTGGGGTGGCGCCAGCTACAAGGTCACACCGGCTGTGACGGTCATCGGTACGGTCTACTACCAGGACATCAAGAACATCAGCAACGACGCCGATCCGGTCATGTACTCGCTGCGCCTGAAGTACGCCCTGTCCAAGCGCACCGACCTGTACATGAGCACGGCCTACGCCAAGGCCAAGAACAACCAGCTGGTGGGCCTGTCGCGGGATGACGTGGGCTATGGCACCAGCCAGTTCGGTACCACGCTGGGCATGCAGCACCGCTTCTGATCGTCGAGCAACAAGCCCGGTGCCTGCGCCGGGCAGGATAGTCTTGAGCCGTCATTGATCGGCGCGCACCGGCAGGGATGCCTGGTGCGCGCCGTTTTTTTGCGTGGCCGCAGATCAGCGCAGTTGCAGTTCGTCGATGAGTTCCTCGTTGCAGCCGGAGTTGCCGCACAGGTTCTCCAGCGACACCAGGTTGGCGCCGACGACGAGGATGAACAGCAGGCAGGTCACGATGCGAGCCCAGGGGCGGCGATGCAGGCGATCCATTGATTCTCCCCGCTGCAGCAACAGCAGGGTGGCCGGATACTCGGCGCTCTTGAACCCCAGCAGTACGGCAATGACAATGCAGCTCAGCAGGCCAAACAGGGCGTTGAGCGTATGCAGATGCAGGCCCAGCAGGACCGCCCCCTGGGCCTCCTGCCCGGGTAGCACATGCAGTGACATATCCCGCAGCGCGACCACGCCCGTGGCCAGCGCACCCAGCAATGCCACGCCGTAGTGCGCGCTCTTGACGCCATGGCGCAGGTTCTTCATGAAACCCATGCCGGTGAGGATGATGCCGGTGCGCTCCAGCAGGCACAGGGCACAGGGTGCTTCCTGCAACGTCCGCTGGACATGCAGGATCATGCCGAGATAGCCGCAGATGGCCAGCAGACACACGCAGTTGAGGAAGATCCCGCCCGGCAGCACCGGGTCGCGTGGAATGAAGACAACGGAGCGGTCCATGCCGGGGCCGCGGGTTCAGAACGAGAAGCCCGGCGGCTTGGCAAGATGATTGCAGTACCACCACAAGGTCAGACCCATGGTGGCCAGCCAGAGGCTGTTGCTCAGCAGCCTCCAGCCCAGCGCAATACCAAGTACGGTCAGAAAGGTCAGCAGGAAAGGAAGATACATGAACATGGAGGAGATGAGCCTTGATTTGGCTTCACATTAGTGTTGATGTTGGTGAGGTATCCTAGCTGAAGGGGCATAAAAATCTCGCCCAAATTCGTCGAATAAAATCGAGAAATACATACTTTAATCAGGTCAAGCAGGGTTCTTTGATTACCAGCATTGACGTTCTAATAATCCGAGGAGAGACAGATGCAGCAGCAACAAGCGTCCAGCCACGCTGGACCGCCAACGGTACGCCGCGTAGCGGTAGTGGGTACCGGGGTCATCGGGGCCAGTTGGGTAGCGTACTTCCTGGCGCGCGGCCTGGAGGTCAGTGCCACCGATCCCATGCCAGGCGCGCAGCAGAAACTGCGCGAGGCCGTGGCGCGCCACTGGCCCAGCCTGGAAGTGCTGGGACTGGCGCCGGGCGCGTCGCAGCAGCGCCTGCGCTTTTGCGAGAAGCTGGAAGACGCCCTGGAGGGCGCCGACTTCGTGCAGGAGAACGGCCCCGAGCGCGAGGATCTCAAGATCGCCCTGTTCCAGCGCATGGATGCGGCTCTGCCTGCCCACGTGATCTTGGCCTCCAGTTCCTCGGGCCTGCTGATGAGCAAGGTGCAGGCCGCTTGCGTGCATCCGCAGCGGGTGGTGCTGGGCCATCCCTTCAACCCGCCGCACCTGATCCCGCTGGTGGAAGTCATTGGCGGCGCGCTGACCTCGCCAGAGGCGGTGCAGACCGCGCTGGCGTTCTACACCGCCATCGGCAAGAAGGCCATCCATGTGCGCAAGGAAGTCAAGGGTCACATCGCCAACCGCCTGCAGGCGGCGCTGTGGCGCGAGGCCTTCCACCTGGTCGAGCAGGGCGTGGCCAGTACCGAGGATGTCGATACTGCGATCGCTTACGGGCCGGGCCTGCGCTGGGCCCTGATGGGACCGTTCCTGAACCTGGACATGTCGGGCGGCGAGGGCGGCATCGGCCACATGCTGGACCACCTGGGGGCTCCCATTGAAAGCTGGTGGGCCGACCTGGGCACGCCGGCCATCACCGAGTCGCTCAAGGCGACGCTGCGCGAAGGCGTGGCGCAGCAGGTGCAAGGCAAGTCCGCCGTCGACATCGCCGCCGAGCGCGACCAGTTGCTGGTGAAACTGCTGGCCGCCAAGAGCCAGACCCGCTTCATCCCCTGAGGCCGCCCGGCAGCGCCGTGCCTAGCGCCGCTTGCGCCGGGACGGCGCCATCTCCCGCATCAGCGCCACGAAGCGCTGCGCCCCCAGGCCCAGGGGGCGGTCCTTGCTCCATACCACATCCACCCACAGCCGCTGCTGGTTGCTGATGTTGTCGAAGTCGATCACCACCAGCGTACCGGCCTCGATCTGCGGCTGCACCAGGCTGTGCGGCAGGTAGGCCCAGCCCAGTCCCTCGCGCACCAGCGACAGCGTGGCCAGATGGTTGTCGGTGCGCCAGATCTGGCGCGCCAGGAAGAAACGCGGGTCCGAGACGCTGGCGTCCCGACTGGCCACGGCGATCTGGCGGATATCGTAGAGGTCCTCGTAGCGCAGCTTGCGCTTGCCGCGACGCAGGGCCGGATGCTCCGGGGCGATCACCGCCACCAGCATTTCGCTGCTGAATTCCTGGAAGGCCTCGCGGTCGTTGCCGGCATGGCGTTCGAACACCAGCGCCAGTTGTGCGGTGTTGTCGTAGAGCATGCGCATGGCGTCGGCCTGGGGGGAGGACAGCACCTCTACCTCCAGCGACGGGAACTCGTCGGCCAGCACCGCCAGCGGCCTGGCCCAGGGCACCGACAGCAGTTCCGGGGCGACTGCCAGCGTGAGCTTGCGCTCCAGCCCCTGGTGCATGGCCAGGGCGTGCGCGTCGAGCTGGCGCAGGGTGCTGGCCAGCAGCCGCGCATCCGGCTCCAGGGCGCGCGCCATGTCGGTGGGGCGCGCATCGCGGGCGGTGCGGTCGAACAGTACCAGGTCCAGCTCGGCCTCCAGCTGGCTGATGGTCATGCTCACCGAAGAAGGCACCCGGCCCAGCTGGCGCGCAGCGGCCGAGAAGGAGCCGTTGTCGAGTACCGCCAGGAAGACCTTGACGTTGTCGCTGGAGAAAGCCATGGCAGGTTTTTACCTATCAAAAAAATTGAAAGAAGCCGATTTCTTCTATCAAAAATTAAACCATAGAATGCTCCCGTACCCAAGGCCGATTCCTGTTTGTGTTATCCACAGCCACAGCGCGGCCTGCCATCAGGAGAAAACCATGCAAGGATTCAAACGCAAGCTCGTCTATGCCTGCCTGTTCGAGGCGCTGGCGATCGTCTTCACCACCTTCGGCCTGGCCGTCATCGCCGGCCATGACAGCGCCCATTCGAGCGCGGCGGCGGTGGCCTCATCGACCATCGCCTTCCTCTGGAATTTCGTCTTCAACGGCCTCTTTGAGCGCTGGGAGGCGCGCCAGAGCGTGCGCGGACGCAACTTCGCCCGGCGCGCCGCCCATGCCATCGGCTTCGAGGGCGGATTGGTGGTGATGCTGGTGCCGCTGTTCGCCTGGTGGCTGGGCATCAGCCTGTGGGATGCCTTCGTGCTGGACCTGGGGCTGATCGTCTTCTTCATGGTCTATACCTACCTCTTCAACCTGCTGTTCGACCGCGTCTTCGGCCTGCCCAGTTCGGCCATGCCGGTGGCGGCGCCTTGCGCTGTGCAATCGCACTGATGGCGCGTCTGTCGGGACGCTCAACCGAAACTGGCTGATCCTCACGCGGAATTTCTCAGGCCTGTGTAGAATCCGGGAAAAAAGGCGCGCAGACGCCAACCGGTCTCCACGACCAGAAAGAGGGTCCGTCATGCAGGCTTCCACTTCCGCCGTCTCTTCCACGCCACGCAGCGACTCGCTGGGCTGCTCGGCATTGCGCCTGCAGCTGAGCCAGGAACTGCAAGGCAGCGATTTCAGTTTCTACCGCAAGCGTGTCGCCGGTGACGAGATCTCCCAGGTCCGCACCTCGGCTTCCGGGCGCGGTTTCCTGCTGGGCGTGTCGATGTCCTTGCAGCACCGGCGCAGCATCTTCCGTGGTCGACAGGGGGCGCAGCACGACTTCGAACGCGGCAGTATCTATCTCCGCGATTTCTCCGAGGACTACCGCGCCGACATCCACGGCGCCTTCGACTTCCTGCTAGTGGAATTGCCGGCAGCCTGGATCGACCAGACCAGCAGCGAGAGCGGTCGGCGCCTGCATGGCCTGCGCACGGTCACCGGCCAGCATGATCCGGTCTTGCAGCACCTGGCACAGGCGCTGGCGCCGGCACTGGCGCGCCCACATGCCGACAGCCGGCTGTTTGCCGACCAGCTCGGCGTCGCCCTGGGCACCCATGTACTGCAACGCTATGGCGGTGCATCTGAGGCGCCAGCGCGCAGCGGGCGCCTGTCGCGCCTGCATGAAGAGCGCGCCAAGATGATGTTGCTGGAGAGGGCCGAGGGCAATCTGTCGATCGCCGCCATCGCGCGCGAATGCAATATGTCGGCCAGCCACTTCCTGCGAGCCTTCAAGGCCAGCACCGGGCATACGCCCCACCAGTGGCTGCTGATGCAGCGGGTGGAGATGGCGCGCTATTACCTGCGCAGTACCGACCTGCCGCTGGCGGAGATCGCGCTGGCCTGCGACTTCTATGACCAGAGCCATTTCAGCCGTGTCTTTTCCCAGGTGGTCGGTAGCACCCCGGGGGCCTGGCGGCGCTGCCAGCGCTAGGGCACGCGCGGCAGGTCGAAGCAGAACACGGTTCCGCGTGGCCGCGCCGGTGCCACGCGCAGGCGACCCCGGTGGTTCTCGATGATGGAACGGCAGATCGCCAGTCCCATCCCCATGCCCCCCTGCTTGGTGGTGTAGAAGGCATCGAAGACGCGCGGCATGGCCTGCGCCGGGATGCCCTCGCCGCTGTCCTCGACACAGACCTCGACATGCTGCGCGGCGCAGCAGCGCGAGCTGATGCGCAGGATCCTCACCGCCTCGCGCAGATCAGCCATGGCTTCGATGGCATTGACCACCAGGTTCAGCAGCACCTGCTGCAGCTGGACCGGATCACCCAGCACATGCAGCTCGGCCGGGCTCAGGGCCAGTACCAGCGAGATATCGCGCCGCTCCAGCTCGCTGCGCGACAGGGCCAGGACGTGCTGGATGGCCGCATGCACGTTGACCCGTTCGAACACCGGCGCGCTGTTGCGCGCCAGGCCCTGCAGGCCGGTGATGATGCCGGCAGCGCGCTGGCCTTCGGTGATGATGTCGCGCAGGCCGGCGCGCGCGTGCTCCAGGTCCGGTACGGCGCGGTCCAGCCAGCGCAGGCTGGCGCCGGCATTGGCGACGATGGACATGAGCGGCTGGTTGATCTCGTGGGCGATGGAGGCGGTGAGCTGGCCCACGGTATTGGCCCGCGAGACGCGCTCCATGTCGATCTGGGCCGAGCGGATGGCATATTCGGCTTGGCGCCGCACGGTGATGTCGGTGGCCGTGCCCACGTATTCGACGAAGGTGCCATCGACCCACACCGGCTTGCCGATGCCCGAGATGTAGCGCACCTCGCCGGTATCCTGGCGGCAGATCCGATGCTCCACGCGGATGGTGCCGCCCATGGCGACGGCCGCATTGACGGTATCGATGACCTCGTGGCGGTCGTCGGGATGCATGAGCGCTGCGAATTCGTCGTAGGTGATGCAGTTGCGCCCCGGCGCCAGGCCGTAGATGCGGCATAGCTCCTCGGAGCAGAACATCAGGTCCTCGCGCACCAGGTAGCGCATGCTGCCGGCGTGGTTGAAGCGCTCACCCTGCTTGAGCAGTTCCTGGCTGGTGCGCAGCTCCCGTTCGGCACAGGCCAGCTGTTCATTCTCCTGCTGCAGCCTGGCATGCGCGTATGCATTGGCCAGGCAGATGGCGGCGTGGGTGGCCAGCTGTGCCAGGCGATGATCCCTGGCCGGGTCCGGGGCCTTATCTTGCTGGAGGTAGAGCGTGGCCAGTGTTTCTCCGCCATGGACCAGGGGCAGGGCCAGCGGCATCGCGGACAGCTCGACCGGCTCGGCCAGGCGTTGATGGCGCGCGTTGTAGACGTCATCGCCGCGGCGTAGCGCCTCGGCCACCACCAGCGGCAAGCCGGCTTCGCTGCGCACCAGCAGGCAGCGCCGTGCCTGCCCCAGCGCGCAGGCGGCGCGGACGATGGCCGGCTTGAGCGTGACGGGGTCCAGCAGCGCCGACAGCGCGCGCAGCGCATCGAAGAGGGTGTCGCCATTCTCGGGAAGGGACGGGGTGCGGGGCAAGACATGCTCCAGGAGATGGTGGCTCAGGCCAGCATTGTGCCGCATCCTGCCTCTCAGGTGCGGCTCCGGTGCAAGGCATCTGCCAGCAGCGCCAGCAGGGTATCGGCATGCACCGGCTTGGCCAGCAGCGGCAATGCCAGGCTGAGGGCGCGCTGGCGCTGGCGATGGGTGGCCTGGGCCGAGATGAACAGCAGCGGCAGGCCGGGCCGCAACAGTGCCAGCCGTTCGGCCAGTTCAAAGCCGCTCATGCGCGCCAGGCGCAGGTCGACGATGGCACAGGCGGCCGTGTGCAGGCAATCGGCGGCCAGGAAATCCTCGCCGGCGGCGAAGCTGCAACTTCGATAGCCAGCCGAATTCAGCAGATTGCACAAGGCCGTACGCACCCCCTGGTCGTCATCGATGACCGCAATCGGTCGAGGTGATGCCAGCGTGTTATCCCCATCGCTCATCATCGTCAGCCGTGGGCCTGTACCCGGCGGCTGAGGCGGCAGGATATCGGCGGTTGTCCTTCCCGCCGTTGGCAGCGGCGGAATCGGATGCGCCCGGCCAGG
>JAFAMT010000295.1 GCA_019233085.1 Herbaspirillum sp. | reverse complement strand
GCACAGCCTGCAAGACCAATATCGCGGACGTCCCGAAGTCAGCGTGTTCTACCAGATCTGGAGCCAGCCGCTGATGACGCTCAATGGCCGCCACATGGTGTCATCGGTGCTGCGGCTATGCGGCGGTCGCAACGTCTTCGCCGAGCTCCCGCAGCTGGCCCCCACCGTCAGCGTCGAAGCAGTGCTGGCGGCCGATCCGCAGGTGATCCTCACCCCGGGTGATGCAAAGGACCAGCCGCTGGAGCGCTGGCGTCAGTTCCCGCGCCTGCGCGCGGTGCGCGACGGACAGCTCTATAGCGTCAATGCGGACTGGCTCAACCGGGCCGGGCCGCGCATCCTGGATGCGGCAGCGGAAGTCTGTGGCCGCCTGGATCAGGCCAGGGCTGTCGTGAAATGAAAATCCCTCCGGAGGCGGAGGGATTGTTGGCCGGGAGCGCAAGTCCGGTCTAGAAGCGGTATTTCAGGCCGGCACTGTACAGATTGGCGTTGACCGAGTCTCCATCATCCCATGACCCACCGAGGCGCTGCAGGCGGGTAAATCCGGCATTGGCGCTCAGATGGGGCGTCAGGTCGTATTCATATCCGAGGCCCACAGAATAGCCATAACCTGAGCGGGAAGCACTGCGGCCTTGTCCGGGACCACTGGGCGTCTCTTCGTTATAGTGAAGCGACACGGTGGAATTCATCGCGCCGGCCTTCAAATAAAAGCCTGGAACAAACTGGGTGAATTTGTAGATGACGCTCAGATCAAAGACGTCGGTATTGGCGCTTAGCTTTCCCCGACGACCGTTGACCTTGGGCGACGAAAGCTCGTAGTCGCCCAGACTGAGATAACTCATCTCCAGCGCGACATTGGGATTGAAGCGATAGCCAATCAGGGCGCGCAAGGCGCCGGCATTCCTCGACTCCGCCCAGTCCCTGATGGGATCGCTGGTTTTGACCAGATAGGTCGTCATACCGCCCTCGATACCGACATAGACGCCACTATCGGACTTGACTGCCTGCGCCGATGCAAAGGATGAGCAGGCTGCCAGCAGCAGGCCGGCGGTCAATACGCGTATTGTTTTCATAGACTCTTCCTGAATAATTGAGATCACCTCCGCGGCCCGGCACGTCCAGCTGGCGGACTTGCGGAGTGCGACGGATGATAGGCAGAAGGAAGAGGAAGACGTCTCATCTTTTGAGAACGAGTAAGGAAACTCGTTTGAGTTCGATGCCAAGATCGAAATACTCCGAAGAACAAGCGAAGAATCGTGGACGCACATTGTAAAAAGGCCACAATACCGATCCTACGTACACGCAAAAAAAATCCCCCCGCAAGCGGAGGGATTTTTTGCGTACCAAGGTACTAAGGCATGAGCGCTTAGAACTTGTACTTCACACCAGCGGAGTACATGTTGGCCTTGTTGTCGCTTTCGCCACCCAGCTTCTCGTAGCGGGTATAGCCAACGCGCAGGCCGACATTCTGGGCGACGTTGAACTCGTAACCCAGGCCGTACAGGTAGCCGGTGCCGGAGACGGAATCGCTGGCGCTGGCGGAAACCGAGCCGTTGCGCGCCGACACGCTGCCCGACACCTTGGAGTAGACCGCGCCGGCCTTCACATACAGGCCAGGCAGGAATTCGGTGAACTTGTAGATCACGGCCAGGTCGGTGCCCTTGGTGTTGATCTTCAGGTCATAGGTAGTGGCCGAACCTGCGACACCACCCGATTGTTTCATGTCGTCGGTGGCAAAGTAACCCAGTTCCAGAGCGAAATTCTTGTTGAACTGATAACCGACCAGCGCGCGCAGGGCAGCCACATCCGTGGTTTCGGACACGTTGACTGCGTTGCTGGTGGGGCGAGCGATCGAATTAACCGTCACCAGTGCACCTTCCACACCCACGTACACGCCGCTGTCAGCGGTCTGGGCTGCCACCGAACCGGCGGCCATCATTGCGGCTACTGCCACTGCTACTGCGATCTTCTTTTGCATTTTTAGTAATCCCTAGAGATATGTCAGTTTTTTGTCAGGGTTTCCCCGGCGCAATTATATCGAATCACGAGAATAGGTAAATATTTGTTAAGCCATTTCTCGAAAAAATTTGATTGCCCTGACAAAAAACAACAGTGCGTCCCGGCGTGGAAAACGCGTCCGGCACGTCAGCAAAATACGCGCTCGCTAGAGACTGGAAAGAAAGACGCTGCAGCCATCCCGGCTGAGCTGTGTGAAACGGCAAGCGAAGGCGGCTTCCAGCAGGGAGGGGACCACCACCTGGCTCACCGTCCCGGCATGCGCCCCGTCCGCTCCCAGTAGCAGAACATGGGTCGCGAAACGACTGGCCAGATTGATGTCGTGGCAGCTCGCTACCACCGCCTTGCCCTGCCCGGCCAACCCGCGCAGCAATTGCATGATCTGCAGCTGCGCGGCGATATCCTGGTGTGATGTCGGTTCATCGAGCAGGTACAAGGCCGGATCCTGGACCAGCAAGGTCGCCAGGGCAACCCGCTGGCGCTCGCCGCCCGAGAGCTGCAACAGGTCCTGCGCGGCCAGGGAGGCCAGGCCGACCTGCTCCAGCGCCGCGCGCGCCAGTTCGCCATCCTCCTCCGGCTGACCCCAGCCGCGGCCGTGTGCAAAACGTCCCGCCTGCACGGCGTCAAGTACCGGCAGGGAAAAGGCATCGTGCTGCTGTTGCAGCAGCAAGCCGCGGTGCCGGGCCATGGTCGCCACCGGCATGTCGGCCAGCGGTTGTCCCTGCAGCAGCAACTCCCCGGCCTGCGGGCGCTGCAGGCCGGCGGCGGCATGCAGCAGCGTGCTCTTGCCGATACCATTGCGCCCCAGCACGCACCAGAACTCGCCGGCGCGCACCTGCCAATCCAGTCCGCTGAGCAGGACGCGCTTGCCCGCCTTGATCTGCAATTGCCTTGCCTGCAGGATCACGTCGCCAGGCCCGCTCATACACGGCTCCGTGCCAGCAACCAGAGGAACACCGGTACCCCGGCCAATGCCGTGATGACACCCACCGGCAATTGCACCGGCGCCACCACGGTGCGCGCCAGCAGGTCGGCCAGCGTCAGCGCCGCGCCGCCCCCCAATACCGAGGCCGGCAGTAGCAGCCGCTGGTCGTTGCCCCATAGCAGCCGCAAGGTATGCGGCACCACCAGTCCGACGAAACCGATGGTCCCGGCCATGGCCACGGCCATCGCGGTGCAGGCCGAGGCCACGCACAGGCTCATGACCCGCAGGCGCAAGACCGGCACGCCCAGCAACTGGGCGAAGGCATCGCCCCGTGCCAGCAGGTTCAGCGACGGTGCATGCCGCAGGCTCCACAACAGCGCCAGCAGCAGGACCACCGCCGCCAGAGGCAACAGGCGGGCATCATCGAGGTCGCCGATCAACCAGAACACCATGCCCCGCAATTGCGAATCCGGCGCCACCGACAGCGCCAGCGAGATCAGCGCGCCGAAGCCGGCCGCCAGCATCACCCCGGTCAGCAGCAAGCGCTGGCTGGACAGCAGCGGTGAAGTCGCCAGATGCCGCAGCGATTGCCGCACCAGGCCAAACAGCAGCGCCATCGCCAGCGCTGCGCCCAGCAAGGCACCGGGGGCTGTGGCGGCTGCTACCGGCAGGCCGATGTGCAGGGCCGCCAGCATGGCCAGCAAGGCGCCGGCAGCGGAGCCGCCGGACAGGCCCAGCACATAGGGATCGGCCAGGGGATTGCGCAGCAACACCTGCATCAGCGCCCCCGACAGAGCCAGCGCAGCGCCGACCACGAAGGCCGTCAGCGCGCGCGGCACCCGCAGCGACAACAGCAATGACACCGTATCGGCTGGGGCCGACGGCCGCAGGCACCCCGTGCTGCCGCACAAGGCCGCCGCTGCCAGGGTCAGCAGCGATAGCAGCAACAACAAGGCCAGCAGGGAGAGCAAGCGTCGCATCGGCAATCCGGATCGGGGGTGGAAATTCAGGCTTTCCGCTTTGGCTTAGAAATCGTAGCGGGCCGTGAATTTTACCGCCCGGCCGTTTTCCGGATAGATGCCCGAGACGGCGCCACCGGAACAATCGTAGGCCTGGGAATAGTAGGTACGATCGGCCAGGTTGGTCCCGGTCAGGGCAAACTCCCAGGCACTCACCCGCACTGCATAGCGGGCATCGATGGTGGTGAAGGAAGGCATCTTGGCGCAGGCATTGGCGAAGTCATTGCCCATGCGTTGCCGGTCGACCCAGCGCACGCCGGCGTCGGCGCTGTGCTGGCCGGACTTCCAGTTGATCCGGGTCGACAGGGTGTTCCTGGGTACCAGCGCCAGCTCCTTGCCGTTGTTGCTGCCATCGGCGAATTTGGCATCGATATGCTGGTAGCTGGCGTTCAGGGTGATGTTGTCGTTCACGCGCAGGCGCCCTTCCAGTTCCACGCCCTGGTGCAGGGTGGGATCCAGGTTGCTGTTGGCGCCGAAGCCGCCATTGGCGGTGGGATCGTAATACAGCTCGTCGCGCACCCGATGGCGGAACCAGCGCGCCGTCAGCTGGCGGGCATCGTTGCCCAGCGTGGCACCGAGCTCGACGTCATGCGAAACCTGGGGCTTGAGCACCTGGCCGCTGGGCAAGGCGGTGTAGCCGTTCTCGTCGGGCGTGGCCAGGCGATAGCTCTGGCCGGTCTTGGCGAAGGCACGCAGCAGCGGCAACGGGGCATAACTGGCTTGCAGGTCCCAGGCATTGACGGCACTGGTGCGGTTATAGGCGCCAGAGCCGCTGCTCTGGGTGAACAGCTCGCGGCGCACACCGGCCGCCAGGCGGGCATTGTGGTCGAACTCGATCTCGTCGCGCAGGTACAAGGCCTTGCCATGCTGGGCCGCATCGCTGTTGCCGTAGCTGGCGTTGGTGACACTGTTCCACTCGCTGAGGTCGGTGCCGACGATCCATTCATTCTTCCACGGACCGCTTTGCAGCACATGGCGCAGGCGCGGCGAGAACTGTGTCATGCGGATGTTGGCCTGCGAGGTCGAGGCGCTGCTCACGTAGTCGGCGCGCGAGATCTTCTCCCGATGCGACAGCTCGGCAGCCACGTCGAAGTCGCCGAAGCGGCGCTCCAGGAAGGCCGTCACCGTATCGTTGTCGTAGGAACCGTGGTCCAGCGGCTTGACGCTCTGGCGCGGATCGGCCTGGTACTGGGCGTGGGAGAGGCTGCCCGGCAAGCCGAAGTCGGCACGGGCGATATTGGCGCGCAGGCCGAAGCGCCAGTCGCTGGCGAACCACTGCACGGTGGTACTGAAGTTTTCCTGGTTGGACTTGGCATTGTCGCGCCAGTTGTCGGTATGCGCCTTGGCATAGCTGGCGTCGATGGACATGTTGTCCCAGCCGCGCGAGACGGCGGCGCGCCCGGCGCGCTGGCCCTGGTTACCCAGCTCGGCCAGCACGGTGCCGTGGCCGTCATTGGCCTGCGGACGGCGGGTGATGATCTGGATGGTGCCGCCGGTGGCGCCGCTGCCATAGAGCACGCTGCTGCCGCCACGCACGATCTCGATGCGTTCGATGGTCTCGATGGGAATGGAGGACAGCAAGGGCGTGGAC
>JAFAMT010000169.1 GCA_019233085.1 Herbaspirillum sp. | reverse complement strand
TCAGAGCCCTCTTATTCGACTCCTGGTTCGATGTATATCGTGGTGTTCTGGTTCTGGTCCGCCTGATCGACGGTGAAGTTCGTCGCGGAATGAAGATCCGGCTGATGTCGAACGGACAGGTTTATCCCGTCGAAAGCGTTGGAGTACTGACGCCGAAAATGAAAGAAGTGGATCGCCTGGCGGCTGGTGAAGTCGGATACATCATCGCCAATATCAAGGTCGTTGCCGACACGAAGATCGGCGACACCATTACCGAACACGACAATCCGACAGCCGCCGCTTTCCCGGGCTTTCAGGAAATCAAGCCGATGGTCTTCGCCGGGTTGTACCCGGTCGAACCCAACCAGTATGAAGCCCTGCGCGATGCGCTGGAGAAATTGCGCCTGAATGACTCTTCTTTCTTTTATGAGCCGGAAACATCGACGGCCCTGGGCTTCGGATTCCGCTGCGGCTTCCTCGGGCTGTTGCACATGGAAATCGTGCAGGAACGCCTGGAGCGCGAATTCGACATGGACCTCATCACCACCGCGCCCACGGTGGTCTACGAGGTGCAGCAGCGTGACGGCACCCTGCTGATGGTGGACAACCCGTCGAAGATGCCGGAAGTGTCCAAGATCGAAGAAATCCGCGAACCCATCGTCACCGTCAACCTGTACATGCCGCAAGAGTACGTCGGCTCGGTCATCACCCTGTGCACGCAAAAGCGCGGCATCCAGATGAACATGAGCTACCACGGCAAGCAGGTGCAGCTGACCTACGAAATGCCGATGGCCGAGATCGTGCTGGACTTCTTCGATCGCCTCAAGTCGACCTCGCGCGGCTATGCCTCGATGGATTACGAGTTCAAGGAATACCGCGCCGCCGACGTGGTCAAGGTGGACATGCTGATCAACAGCGAAAAGGTCGATGCCCTGGCCATCATCGTGCACCGCGCCGCCGCGCAGATCCGTGGTCGCCAGGTGGCTGCCAAGATGCGCGAGCTGATCCCGCGCCAGATGTTCGACGTGGCCATCCAGGCCGCCATCGGTGCGACCATCATCTCGCGCGAGAACGTCAAGGCCATGCGCAAGAACGTGCTGGCCAAGTGCTACGGCGGTGACATCTCGCGTAAGCGCAAGCTGCTGGAAAAGCAGAAGGCCGGCAAGAAGCGCATGAAGCAGGTGGGCTCGGTGGAAATTCCGCAGGAAGCGTTCCTGGCAATCTTACAAGTGGAAGACAAATAACATGCAGGCATTGTTGGGTAACTTCGCACTGATTCTGTTCGTCCTGATGTTGGTGACCGGCGTGATCTGGTTTGCCGATACCTTCGTCCTCTCCAAGCAGCGCCGTGCCCGCGCCGATGCCGCCCTGGCCGAGTTCGATGCCCGCGTGGCGCGCGATGCGGCCGAGGGCATCAAGCGTGATGGCGCCGTCGCCAACGGCCGTGCCGAGTTGCAGGCCAGCCTGTTGAAGCAGCCGGCCTGGATCGAGTATTCGGGCAGCTTCTTCCCGGTGATCGCGCTGGTGTTCTTCCTGCGTTCCTTCCTCTACGAGCCGTTCAAGATCCCGTCCAGCTCGATGGTGCCGACCCTGCTGGTGGGCGACCTGATCCTGGTGAACAAGTACACCTACGGCATCCGCCTGCCCATCATCAACAAGAAGATCGTCGAAGTGAACCAGCCGCAGCGCGGCGACGTCATGGTCTTCAAGTACCCGAAGGATATGTCGGTGGACTACATCAAGCGTGTTGTTGGCGTGCCTGGTGATAAAATAGTCTATAAAAACAAGCGCTTAACGGTAAATGGTGAAGAAATTTCTTACAAAGCGCTGCCGGATTATCTGGACGAGGAAAATCTGACGTACTATAAGCAGTGGCAGGAAAACCTGACCGGCGTGGAGCACAAGATCCTCACTGACGAGCGTGCCCCCAACTACGTGCCCAATCCTGATGCCTTCCCGCATCACGAGCTGTGCACCTACAACGCCGAGGGCTTCGCCTGCACGGTACCGCCGGGCGAATACTTCATGATGGGCGACAACCGGGACAACAGCCTGGACAGCCGCTACTGGGGCTTCGTGCCGGACCAGAACATCGTCGGCAAGGCCTTCTTCGTCTGGATGAACCTTGGCGACCTGAAACGGATCGGCAGCTTCCACTAAGCGCCGTATCCTGCCTGACCCTGATTGAGCAGTTCGTGCAGTTTCCATTTGGCATTATTTGCGTTGTGGAGGCAGACCCGGAGCAGTTTTCAGCTTTGCTTTGAACCGATCCCGCTGACTGGTCAGGCTGGTTTTCCCCGATCGACACGCCACCGCGCGTGCCGGGGACAGACTGAATGACGGATGAAAAAATGGATCCTCAACTCTTGCAACATCGGCTAGGCCACACTTTCAAGGATGCGTCCCTCCTGCAGCAGGCACTGACGCACCGTAGCCATAGCGCCTTGCATAACGAGCGACTGGAATTCCTCGGCGATTCGGTGCTGAACTGCGTGGTGGCGTCGCTGCTGTTTGACCGCTACGACAAGATCGACGAAGGCGACCTCTCGCGCCTGCGCGCCAACCTGGTCAAGCAGCAATCCCTTTATGAGATCGCCCAGCGGCTGGAATTGTCGCAATTCCTGCGCCTGGGCGAGGGCGAGTTGAAGTCGGGTGGTTTCCGCCGTCCCTCCATCCTGGCCGACACGCTGGAGGCGCTGTTCGGCGCCATCTTCCTGGATTCCGGCTTCGAGGCCGCGCGTGCGGTGATCCGCTCGCTCTACGTGCCGGTGCTGGACCACGTTGATCCCAAGACCCTGGGCAAGGATGCCAAGACCCTGTTGCAGGAGTTCCTCCAGGGCAAGAAGATCCCGCTGCCGCAGTACAACGTCATCGCCACCCACGGTGCGGCACACAGCCAGGAATTCGAGATCGAATGCCTGGTGCCCAAGCTCGATATTCAGGTCTTCGGCACCGGCGGCAGCCGCCGCGCCGGCGAGCAGGCTGCGGCCAAGCTGGCGCTGGAAGCCGTGCAGCTGGCGCTGGCCAAGACGCCGTCGGCCGGCCGCAAGCCGCGTACCCGCACCACCCAATTGAAGCTGGCCGGCATTGCCACCGTCCAGCCGGATGCCCCGGACCAGGAAACCGGCAAGGGCAACCGTGCCGAGGCGCCAGAGCGCACGGCCGCTGCCAAGCCGGCCAAGGCCCCCAAGGAGCACAAAGAGCCCAAGGAGGCCCGCGCTGCTGGCGCGGTCGGGGGGACAGCCCCGGCTTCCCGCAATGACGGCAAGAACAACGGCGACCGCGCTGAAACGGTCGCAACAGAACCTATCTCGGCGGCTTCATCCGCCTCGCAATCCAGAACAGCATGACAGATCTCCCCATGACCGACGACGCGTCGGCACCGACCCCCGATGACGATTATCGCTGCGGCTATATCGCCATCGTCGGTCGCCCCAACGTCGGCAAGTCGACCCTCATGAACGTGCTGGTCGGCGCCAAGGTGAGCATCACCTCGCGCAAGGCCCAGACCACGCGCCACCGCATCACCGGCATCCAGACCATCGAGAACACGCAGTACGTCTATGTCGATACCCCTGGTTTCCAGACCCGCCACAGCAATGCGCTCAACAAGACCCTCAACCGCACCGTCACCAATACGCTGACGGCGGCCGACGTGATCCTGTTCGTCATCGAGGCCGGTACCTTCGGCCCGGCCGACAAGCAGGTGCTGGACCTGTTGCCGGAGAACGTGCCCTGTATCCTGGTCTTGAACAAGGCCGACCGCAACAAGGACAAGACCACCTTGATGCCGTTCGCGCGCGAAGTGTCCTCGCATCATGATTTCGCCGCCGTGGTGCCGGTCTCGGCCAAGCAGCGCTTCCAGCTTGATCGCCTGCAGGAAGAGGTACGCAAGCTGCTGCCGCAGAATCCGCCGATGTTCGATGAAGACGACATCACCGACCGCAGCGAGAAATTCCTCGCCTCCGAAATCGTGCGTGAAAAGGTGTTCCGCTTTGTCGGCGAGGAACTGCCTTACACCAGCACGGTGCTGATCGAGAAGTTCGAACAGGAAGGCAACCTGCGCCGCATCTTCGCCGCCATCCTGGTGGAGCGTGACACCCACAAGGCCATGGTGATCGGCCAGAAGGGCGCCCGCCTGAAGGAAATTTCCACCCAGTCGCGGCTGGACATGGAGCGCCTCTTCGGTGGTCCGGTCTACCTGGAGATCTGGGTCAAGGTCAAGTCGGGCTGGGCCGATAACGAAGCCGGCCTGCGCGCCTACGGCTACGAATAAACACCGGCCGTGCGGCCGGCGCGCAATGACGGCATAATCACGGGACTGCGCCACGCCGTACCGTCGTGGCTTACCGCATCCAGGACGCACATCCATGACCACCATGCTCACCGAATCCCAGCTGGCAAGCCAGGCCGACCCGGCAGTGACGGCACCTGCTCCGGTCGCACCCCAGGCCCCGGCCAAGGCACCGGCGCGCAAGCCTGCCGCCCCGCGTGCGCGCAGCCGCGCCGTCCCGGAGAAGGAGCACAAGGTGCTGGCGCAGCCGGGCTTCGTGCTGCACAGCTATCCCTACAAGGAAACCAGCCTCATCATCGACGTCTTCTCGCGCGACCATGGTCGCGTGGCGCTGGTGGCCAAGGGTGCCAAGCGTCCGCATTCCAAGCTGCGCGGCGCCCTGCAGACCTTCCAGCCGCTCTCGTTGTCGTGGAGCGGCAAGTCCGAAGTGCGCACGCTGACCGATGCCGAATGGGTGGGTGGCCTGCTGCCGCTGGAAAAGTCGGCACTCTTGTGCGGTTTCTATCTCAATGAATTGCTGGTCAAGCTGCTGGCGCGCGAAGATGCGCACCCGGACCTGTTCGACCACTATGTCGCCACCCTCAACAAGCTCGCCCATGGCGAGAATGCGCCCATCGTGCTGCGTCAGTTCGAACGCATCCTGCTCAAGCAGACCGGTGTGGCGGGCAACTGGAGCCACTGCGTGGCCAGTGGCAAGACCGTGCAGGCCGATGGCATCTACGTGGTCGATCCCGAGCAGGGCACCCGGCCCGAGCGTATCTCCGATCGTGCCCCCAAGGTGTCGGGCAAGACCCTGCTGGACATGGAGCGCGAAGACTACAGCGACCCCACCACCCAGCTGCAGAGCAAGTTCCTGATGCGCTACCTGCTGGCGCATCACCTGGGTGGGGCGCAACTGAACACGCGCCAGATCCTGATCGATCTCATGCAATTGTGATCTGGCGCCGGCCTGCCGGCCGCCAGTCGTCCCACACCCGCGCACAAGCCGCTACAATCCATGTCTGGCCGCACCGTCATTGAAGTGCGGTCTTGAGCACATCCGATCATCCCGATACGAACCCGAACCAAGCTTCCTGACGCCATGAGTTTCCTGCAGCCCGCCGGCCCGACCATTGAACTGGGCATCAACATCGACCACGTCGCCACGCTGCGCAATGCGCGCGGCACCCGCTATCCCGACCCGATCAGGGCAGCGCTGGAAGCCGAGGAAGCCGGTGCCGATGCCATCACGCTGCACCTGCGCGAAGACCGTCGCCATATCCGCGACGAGGATGTGAAGGCCATCCGCCCGCTGCTGCAGACCCGCATGAACCTGGAGGCGGCGGTGACGGCGGAGATGATCGATTTCGCCTGTGCCATCCAGCCGCAGGATGTCTGCCTGGTGCCCGAGAAACGCACTGAGGTGACCACCGAGGGCGGCCTGGATGTGACCGGTCATTTCGCCGACGTGCAGGCGGCCATCCGTCAGCTGCAGGGTGAAAACGTGCGCGTGTCCCTGTTCATCGATGCCGACCTGCAACAGATCCAGGCCGCCGCCGAAGCCGGCGCCCCGGTGATCGAGCTGCATACCGGCCGCTACGCCGATGCCACCGGCGAGAAGGAGCAGCAGGAAGAACTGGAGCGCATCCGCGCCGCCGTGCTCGAAGGCGTCAGGCTCGGCCTGAAGGTCAATGCCGGCCACGGTCTGCACTACACCAACGTTCAAGCCATCGCTGCCATCCCGCAGATCGCTGAACTCAACATCGGCCATGCCGTGGTGGCCCATGCGGTCTTCGCCGGCTGGCGCAATGCCATCTCAGAGATGAAGGCCATCATGGTCAAGGCGCGCCTGGAGGCCCTCAAGGGCCAGCGCTGAGGCCGAGCCCATGATCTACGGCATCGGTACCGACATCCTCCAGATCCCACGGGTGGAGGCCGCCTTGAAGCGCAACGGCGACCGCTTCGCCGGCAAGATCCTGGGCCCGCAGGAAATGGAAAAATACCTGCGTCGCAAGGCCAAGGTCGAGGCGCGCGGCATCCGTTTCCTGGCCACCCGTTTTGCTGCCAAGGAGGCCTTTTCCAAGGCCATCGGCATGGGCATGCGCATGCCCATGACCTGGCGCGCCATGCAGGTCCTGAACGACCCCAGCGGCAAGCCGGTGGTGGTTTGCAGCGGCGCCCTGCAAGAATGGATGCAAGAGCGTGGCCTGAGCGCCCAGGTATCCATCACCGACGAAGTGGAATACGCCGTCGCCTTTGTCATCGTGGAGAAGTCATGAATCAATCCACTCAGGCCCAAGCCCTCGGTCCGGTCATGCTGGACGTGGTCGGCACCCGGCTCGATGCCGCCGATATCGCCCGCATCCAGCACCCGCTCACAGGTGGCGTCATCCTGTTCGCCCGCAACTACGAGAACCGCGCGCAACTGGTCGCGCTGACCCGCGCCATCCGCCAGGCGCGCCCCGGCATCCTGATCGCCGTGGATCATGAAGGCGGACGTGTACAACGCTTCCGTAGCGATGGTTTCACACGCCTGCCGGCCATGGGCCAACTGGGCCAGTGCTGGGATCGCGATGTGCTGCTGGCCACCAAGCTGGCCACGGCCACCGGCTTCGTGCTGGCCGCCGAATTGCGCGCCTGTGGTATCGATCTGTCGTTCACACCGGTGCTGGACCTCGACTATGGTGTCTCGACCGTGATCGGCGATCGCGCCTTCCACCGAGACCCGCGTGTGGTCACGATGCTGGCCAAGAGCCTGAACCACGGCCTGGCATTGGCCGGCATGGCCAATTGCGGCAAGCATTTCCCCGGCCACGGTTTCGTCACGGCCGATTCGCACGTGGCCATTCCTGTCGACGAGCGCACGCTCGACGAGATCCTGGGCGACGATGCCACGCCCTACGACTGGCTGGGCATGAGCCTGGCGGCGGTGATGCCGGCGCACGTCATCTATCCCAAGGTCGATGACCGACCGGCCGGCTTCTCCAAGGTCTGGCTCGATATGCTGCGCCAGCGCTTCGCCTTCCAGGGCGTCATCTTCAGTGATGACCTCAGCATGCACGGCGCCAGTGTCGCCGGCGGCCCGCTGCAAGCGGCCCAGGCTGCACTGGACGCCGGTTGCGACGTCGCCCTGATCTGCAATTCGCCGGACAAGGCCGACACCATCCTCGCCGGTCTCAAGGGCGGCACCGATGCCGCCTCCGCGGCGCGGCGCGCCACCTTGCTGCCCTGTGGCGAGGCCCTGGACTGGGACGCCCTGCAAGCCGATCCGCGCTACCTGGCAGCGCGCGCACTGGTGCAGTCGCTGTAACTGTCCGACCGTCTGGCCATGTCCGATACTCCCGCTACCCAGCCCCCCGATCCGCGCGAACTCGTGCTGGAGACGGTCGCCCGGCTGCCGCACCTGCCCGGTGTCTATCGCTATTTCGATGGCGAGGACAACGTGCTCTACGTGGGCAAGGCGCGCGACCTGAAGAAACGCGTCTCCAGCTATTTCCAGAAGACCCTGACCAGCCCGCGCATCGCCATGATGGTCGAGCGCATCGCGCGCCTGGAAACCACCGTCACGCGCAGCGAGGCCGAGGCGCTGCTGCTGGAAAACAACCTCATCAAGACGCTGCGTCCGCGCTTCAACATCCTCTTTCGCGACGACAAGTCCTATCCCTACCTGAAGATCACCGGTCATGCCTTCCCGCGCATGGCCTACTATCGCGGTGCGGTGGACAAGCGCAGCCAGTATTTCGGGCCTTTCCCCAATGCCGGCGCGGTCAAGGAGTCGATCCAGATCCTCCAGAAGGTGTTCCTGCTGCGCACCTGCGAAGACACGGTCTTTGCCAACCGCACCCGGCCTTGCCTGCTGCACCAGATCCATCGCTGCAGCGGACCCTGCGTGAACCTGGTCAGCAGCGAGGATTACGCCATCGATGTGGAGAATGCCTCCAAGTTCCTGCGTGGCCGCCAGAGCGAGGTGATGGATGCGCTGGAAAAGAAGATGCATGCCTTCGCCGCCGACCTCAAGTTCGAGCAGGCTGCCGCCGTGCGCGACCAGATCGGTTCGCTCTCCAGCGTGCTGCACCAGCAGAGCATGGAAACGGTCAGCGACGCCGATATCGACATCCTGGCCGTAGTGGTGCAGGGCGGTCGTGCCTGCGTCAACCTGGCGATGGTGCGCGGCGGGCGCCACCTGGGGGACCGGGCCTATTTCCCCACCCATGTGGACGATGCCATGGACGCCGCCGAGGACAGCATCGAGGTCGAGGTGTTGAAAGCCTTCCTGGCCCAGCACTACATCGACAAGTTCATTCCCGGCTCGCTCATCGTCGGCACCGAGTTCGACGATCCGGCGCTGATGATGGCCTTGATGGAGCAATGCGGTCATCGCATCACCTTGACCTTCCAGCCGCAAGGACAGCGGCGCCAGTGGCTGGAAATGGCCGCCAAGGGCGCCGAGATCGCGCTGGCACGGCTGCTCTCCGAGCAAGGTTCGCAACAGGCGCGCACGCGCGCCCTGGCCGAAGTCCTGGAGCTGGAGCGCGAAGACCTGGACGAACTGCGCGCCGAATGCTTCGACATCAGCCACACGCAAGGCGAGGCCACCCAGGCCTCCTGCGTGGTGTTCCATCATCACACCATGCAGAACGGCGAATACCGTCGCTACAACATCAATGACATCACGCCTGGCGACGACTATGCCGCCATGCGCCAGGTGCTCACGCGGCGCTACGAGAAGGTCGCCAACGGCGAGGGCATCATGCCCGATATCGTCCTCATCGACGGTGGCAAAGGCCAGGTCGAGATGGCGCGCCAGGTGTTGACCGAGCTGGGGCTGGATATCAGCCTCATCGTCGGTGTCGCCAAGGGGGAAGGGCGCAAGGTCGGCCTGGAAACCCTGGTCTTTGCCGATGGGCGCCAGTCCAAGGAACTGGGCAAGGAATCGGCGGCGCTGATGCTGATCGCCCAGATCCGCGACGAGGCCCACCGCTTTGCCATCACCGGCATGCGCGCCAAGCGGGCCAAGGCGCGCCAGACCTCGCGCCTGGAAGAGATCGAAGGCATCGGTGCCAAGCGCCGCCAGCGCCTGCTGGTGCGCTTTGGCGGCCTGCGCGGGGTGGTCGATGCCAGTGTCGACGACCTGGCCTCGGTCGACGGTATCTCGCGTCAATTGGCCGAGGAAATCTATCGCCAGCTGCATTGAGCACACCCTCCGGCTGCGCCCGATCGCGTAAAGGCGGGCGCAGCCGGGAGGGACTCTGCTACTATTCGGTAAAATTTTTTTCGTGTACGCCGCTCCAACCTACCAAGACGTATGCCCTTCAATATTCCGATTCTGCTGACCTGGTTGCGGGTGGCGCTCATTCCCCTGGTCGTCGGTGTCTACTATCTGCCCGAAATCGGCCTGAACCGCTATGAGCAAGGCATCGCTGCCACGGCCATCTTCATCGTGGCGGCCGCCACCGACTGGTTCGATGGCTTCCTGGCTCGTCGCTGGAACCAGACCTCCGCCTTTGGCGCCTTCCTCGACCCGGTCGCCGACAAACTCATGGTCACCGGCGCCTTGCTGGTGCTGGTCCACCTGGGGCGCGTGCACCCGGTGATCGCCTTCATCATCATCGGCCGCGAGATCGCCATCTCGGCCCTGCGCGAATGGATGGCCCAGATCGGCGCCTCCAAATCGGTGGCGGTCAGTTCCCTGGGCAAGATCAAGACGACCGCCCAGATGATCGCCATTCCCATGCTGCTGTACTACGACACCCTGTTCGGGCTGGTCGATACCCGGCTGTGGGGCAGCCTGTTGCTGCTGGTGGCGGCGGTGCTGACGGTGTGGTCGATGCTGTACTACCTGCGGCGCGCCATGCCGACCATCCGCGATGCCGATGCAGAAAGCCGGAAAAAAATAATTAAATAATTAAGATTGATAGTTGACAAACGCCAACAGGGCCTTATAATAGCGTTCTGTTTTCGATGCGGGAGTAGCTCAGTTGGTAGAGCGATACCTTGCCAAGGTATAGGTCGAGAGTTCGAGACTCTTCTCCCGCTCCAGGTTACTTGGAAAAAAGGAAGCCTAACAAAGCTTCCTTTTTTTATTGTGATAGGTGCGCACGCATTGAAATTTGGCTTCGATGAATTTCGAAAAAAGTCAAAAAAGATGTTTGCAAACAACACGTGTTTTAGGTAGTATGCGTGTCCCCAAGGCGGGGTAGCAAAGTGGTTATGCAGCGGCCTGCAAAGCCGTCTACGCCGGTTCGATCCCGACCCCCGCCTCCAAAACGCTCCATGCGGGAGTAGCTCAGTTGGTAGAGCGATACCTTGCCAAGGTATAGGTCGAGAGTTCGAGACTCTTCTCCCGCTCCAGATTCAGGAAGGCAGCCTGGCAGCTGTTTTCCGGTAGCAAGCGGCATGTATCATGCCGCGCAGTAAAGGCTCCTGCGGGAGTAGCTCAGTTGGTAGAGCGATACCTTGCCAAGGTATAGGTCGAGAGTTCGAGACTCTTCTCCCGCTCCAGTGTCAAGGCAGGCAGCTTCTGGCGCCTGTTGCAGTAGATGTAAGGTCCCATGCGGGAGTAGCTCAGTTGGTAGAGCGATACCTTGCCAAGGTATAGGTCGAGAGTTCGAGACTCTTCTCCCGCTCCAAGTTGAAAGAGGAAGCCTTCGGGCTTCCTCTTTTCGTTTCTGCCGCCGCTATCCGCCATCGGCTGCCCGTTGCGCGCTTGCCGGACTCCGGCTACGCATCCAGGCATCTTACCACCCGGTCTTTTCCAGATTCCAGTACGGCTGTCAGCTCATCGTCAAGTATCAACCGCTTGAGACCACAGGAAAATCAAAAAAATCGAATTCTAACGATTGCCTGATTGCCTCCGGCGTGTTTCCCCTCTACATTTCTAGAACCGGCCTTGAAGGGTCATATCGATACGAAATGGGGAGAGGGGCCATGGATAGTTTCCAGAAAGAGATTGACGAAAGAACCAATCTCACATCATCCAACAAGTTCGAACTGCTGCTGTTCCGCCTG
>JAFAMT010000317.1 GCA_019233085.1 Herbaspirillum sp. | reverse complement strand
CCCTCGGCTACGGCAATGCCAAGACCGCCGTGCAAGGCCTGGACCTGGAGGTGGCGCGGGGCGAACTGATCTCCCTGCTCGGCCCCAGCGGCTGTGGCAAGACCACCACCATGCGCGCCATCGCCGGCCTGATCGAGCTGCGTGGCGGCAGCATCATGCTGGACAGTCGCGACATCAGCCGCCTGCCACCCAACAAGCGCGATATCGGCCTGGTGTTCCAGTCCTATGCACTGTTCCCGCACCTGAACGTGTTCGACAACGTGGCCTTCGGCCTGCGCCTGCGCAAGGTGCCGGCGGGCGAACTGCGGCAGCGTGTGGAACAGGTGATCGCCGCCGTCGGCCTGGCCGGTTTCGAGTCGCGCCTGCCGGCCCAGATGTCGGGTGGCCAGCAGCAACGCGTGGCGCTGGCGCGTGCCATCGTCATCGAACCCAAGCTGCTGTTGCTGGACGAGCCGCTCTCCAACCTCGACGCCAAGCTGCGCGTGCAGATGCGCGCCGAACTGCGCCGCATCCAGCGCGAGCTGGGCATCACCATGCTCTACGTCACCCACGACCAGGACGAGGCGCTGGCCATGTCCGACCGCATCGTGGTGATGAACGGTGGCAAGATCGAACAGCTCGATACGCCGGAACAGCTCTTCAATGCCCCACGCACCCGCTTCGTGGCCAACTTCATGGGCTTCGAGAACCTGTTCGACTACCGCGACGGCCAGTTGCACGGCAGCGCCGGCCGCTTGCCGCTGGCCATGCTGCCGCCCGGCACCGCCTGCGCCGGCTGGCGCGTGCAGCAGGTGCCGGTCGGTCGCGGTCCCTTTAGTGGTCGCGTGCTCTCGCGCGGCTTCCTGGGCGAGACCGTGGAATACCTGCTCGATACCCCGCTGGGCCAGGTGCGCGGCATGGCACCGGCCACGCTGGCGACGGCGCGCGAAGGCGAGGACGTGGCCTTCGACCTGCCCGCCGGCGAGGCCTTGCTGCTCGATGCCTGAATGCTTGAGGCTGAGCACAACCCCGATAACCCAACCCTGCAAGACAAGAACAATGAAAAAGATCTGGCTTGATACCGACCCCGGCTTCGACGACTGGCTGGCCATGCTGATGCTGTCGGCCAACCTCGACGTGAACTGGCTGGGCGTGTCGGTGGTGGCGGGCAATGCGCCCCTGGTGACCACCTATGACAATGCGCTGCGCATCAAGCAGCATTACCGCCTGGAGGTGCCGGTCTACGCCGGTTGCGACGCGCCGCTGGCTGGCGCCATCGAAACCGCGCAATCGATCCTGGGCGAATCCGGCATGGCCACCACCGGCGAGGCCCTGCCGCAGGTCGATATCGCCGCGCTGGAGGCCCAGCAGTCGGCGCGCCTGCAACGCTCGCCATTGCCGCACGCGGTGGACGCGCTCATCGAGGCGATCCGCCTGCATGCGGGCGACATCACGCTCATGTGCATCGCCCCGCTGACCAACATCGCCGTGGCCTTGCAGCGGGCCCCCGAGATCGCTTCCATGGTCAGCGAGATCATCCTCATGGGCGGCTCGGCCGACCAGGGCAACCATACGGCGGCGGCCGAATTCAACATCTTCGCCGACCCGGAGGCGGCCGATGTGGTGTTCCGCTCCGGCATCCCGCTGCGCATGTTCGGCCTGAACCTGTGCCGCCAGTTGCTGGTGACCTCGACCGAGGTGCAGCAGGTGCGCGAGCTGGGCACGCCCCGGGCCAAGTGGCTGGCCGGGTACTTCGATGCCTACCTGCGCATCCGCAGTCCCGATGCTTCGGTGCCCATGCCCATGTACGACCCGGCGGTGGCGATCTGGCTCAAGCGTCCGGAACTGTTCAGCTTCCAGCCGGCGCGGGTGGAGATCGAACTGCAGGGCCGGCTTACGCGTGGCATGACCGTGTGCGAATTCCGCGTGCCGCGCCGGGCCAGTCCCAACGCCCAGGTGGCCATGACCGTGGATGGCCCGCGTGCCATGCAGTGCATGATGCAGGAGTTGCTGGGCGGCCTGTCGTGAACGACGCCCTGCCCCTTTTTCAAGATTGATCTTTATGACCCTGTTTGAAGACGCTACCGCAGGGCCGCTTACGCTCGAACAATTCGTGCGTGCGCTGCCCAAGGTCGAATTGCATTGCCACCTCTTTGGCGCCGTGCGCCGCCAGACCTTCAGCGCGCTCTCGGCGCGCGCCGGCCATCCGGTGAGCGAAGCGGAGATCGAGGCCTTCTACACCCGGGGCGAAAAGCCCGTGGGCGTGCTGCGCGTGCTGCGCGCACTGGACGCCGCGCTGATCCGCCAGCCCGACGACCTGCGCCGCCTGGCCTACGAATACCTGGAAGACGCCCATGCCCATGGCGTGGCCTACAGCGAATTCTTCTGGAACCCGACCGGCACCGTGCGCGTCTCGGGCATTGCCTATGAGCAGGCCCAGGACGCCATCGTCGCCGGCATCGTGGAGGCCGAGCGCGATTTCGGCATCATCGGCCGCCTGATCCCCAGCATCGACCGCGAAGCCAGCCCCGATGAGGCCGTGGCCATGGTGCAATGGATGCTGGCCCATCGCGCGCCACAGGTGCTGGGCATCGGCATGGATTACCGCGAGAACGACCGGCCGCCCGAGTTGTTCGAACAAGCCTACCGGCTGGCCCGCGAAGCTGGCCTCAAGACCACCGCCCATGCCGGTGAATTCGGCATGCCATGGAACAATGTCGCCACGGCCATCGACCTGTTGCAGGTGGACCGGGTCGATCACGGCTACACCATCGTCGACAATCCCGCGCTGCTGCAACGCTGCATTGCGCGTGGGCTGGTCTTTACGGTGGTGCCGACCAACTCCTACTACCTGCGCACGCTCGCGCCGCAGCGCTGGGCCCAGGACCACCCCATCCGTCAGATGCTGGCAGCGGGCCTGCGCCTGCATCCCAATACCGACGATCCGACCCTGCACCTGGTCACGCCCACCGGTGCCTGGTTGATGATGCTGCAACTGGGGGCCAGCGTGGATGACCTCAAGGGCTTCATGCTCAACGGACTGGATGCGGCCTGGATGGATGAGGCGCTGCGCCTGCGTTGGCGCACGCAATGGAGCGCGCAGTTCGATGCGCTCAGGCAGCGCCTGCAGGCGTAGCAGTGTCACCGCGCGGGGCCCGATCTGGCATTTCGGGCCCACGCCAGCAGGAATCCTCGCGAACGGTCACAATAGCGCTCTTTGCATTCCCGGCAGTCCCTCCCCATGAGCACATTTGCCCCGCCCACCGCCAAGCATCCGCCCAATCATCCGCGCTTCCTGTTGTTCCTGATCTGCGCCTTCGCCTCGGCGGGGCAGCTGGCCATCGACATCTACGTGCCGGCGCTGCCGGTGATGGCGCATTACTACGAGACCTCGGCCCAGGCCATCCAGTCCAGCGTGACCGGTTACCTGATCGCCTACGCCTGCGGCCAGCTGCTCTTCGGCCCCATGGCCGACGCTTACGGCCGCAAGCGCATCCTGGCGCTGGGGCTGGGCATGTTCACGCTGGGCTGTGCGCTCTCGCTGGCCGCGCCCAACCTGGAGACCTTCGTCGCCGCCCGCGTGCTGCAGGGCTTCGGCATCGCCGCCACCAACCTGCTGGCCAAGGCCATCATCACCGACTCCTTCGCCGGCCAGGCGCTGGTGCATGCCTACACCTACATGGCCACCGCCTGGGGCCTGGCGCCGATCATCGCGCCGGTGATCGGGGCACACCTGCAGGAAGCCTTCGGCTGGCGCTCCTGCCTGGTGTTCCTGCTGGTGTATTCCTTCGGCATGTGGGCCGTGCTGTGGCGCTATCGCGAAACCTTGGCGCAGCCGGTACGGCTGCATCCGGCTACGCTGCTCAAGAACGCCCGCAAGGTGCTGGCCAGCCCGGTGTTCCAGAGCTGTTTCCTGGCCCAGGGCCTGTGCTACAGCATCCTGCTGGTGTTCAACATCGTCGGCCCCTTCATGGTGCAGAACACCCTGCATGAGCCGCCGACCTTCTTCGGTTACCTGGCCCTGGCCATCGGCGTGATGTACTTCCTGGGCGGCATCTCCAACCGCGTGCATCATGCGCGCCTGCCCACGCCCGAACAACGCCTGCGCATCGGCGCACGCGTGATGACGGCCGCGGCCTTCGCCATGCTGGCGCTGGCCCTTACCGTGGGCCTGCAGGTCTGGACCCTGATGGCACCGGTGCTGGTGATGGCCTTCTGTGCCGGCGCCATGTACCCGACGTTGATGGCCAAGGGCAACTCCATCTTCCCGCATATTGCCGGCTTGACCAGTGCCATCCTCGGCTTTGCGCTGCTGCTGGTGTCGTCGGGGATGATGGGGCTGGCCGGCTTCGTGTCCATCCATAGCCTCACGCCGCTGGCCGTGTTCTTCTGCATCGTCGGCCTGACCGTCATCGCCATGGTCGGCAAGCTGTTGCAACACCTGCAACAGCCGCCTGCGGCCGGCCTGGCCAAGTCGGCGGCGGGCCGCTGAGGGGCAAATCCGCCACACTTGCGCAGGCGGTGCTGGCGATGCCCGCCGAATCGCGCGACAATTGCCACCTGGCATCGCTGCCAGTCACATCCAGGACCCGCCTTGAGGGAGGCCGGTCTGGATGTTGCCAGCTCGCCCATCAGAAAAACCCTGATAGGCGATCGTTGATCCGGGGAATAGGATGAGGCCATCGAATCTGGTCTTGTCCGTGAGAGGGAAACATGAACGTCATCCAAAGCCTGCTGCACTACGGTAGCTATGCCGTGGCTTTCTACGCACTCTATTTTGTCGTTGCCGCAGCGGCCTCGTCGCTCTATGTGTGGCAACGCGTCTATCGCAAGCCCGAACTGCAGCCGGTGCCGGTACGCGTGCGTGCCGACCTGCGCGACCTGCGCGATCGCGATTCGCGCCTGCGCTGAGCAAAGGCCCCGCGCGGGCCAGGTTTTACCAGGCAAGAGGGCCGGTTGCGACCGGCCCTCTTGCCTTTTGTTTTTTGTCTTTTGATGTTCCTGATCTGAGAACTTCAGAACGTCAGAACAACTCCTGTTGCGGCGAGGTCACGGCGGCGAAGCTGTCTCCCACGAACACCAGGATGGCATCGGCCACCGGCGCCAGCTGGCGCTCCAGGTAGTGCGCGTAGTCGATGGCGGCACTGCGCTTTTCCAGCGGTTCGGGGCCGGCGGTGGTCATCACGTAGTTGATCCAGCCACCCTGCTGGTATTGCGGCGGCCGCCCATCTTCCTGGTTGACCAGATCGGCCATGCGCGCGGCCCGCACATGGGGCGGCACGTTCTTTTCATAGTGATCGAGCTGGCGCCGCAGGCGCTTGCGGTAGACCAGCAGTTCATCCAGACGGCCTGCCAGCAGGTCGGCCACATACCCGGCGATATAGTCGCGATACGGTTCCCGCTTGAAGATGCGCAGGTACAGCTCCTGCTGGAAGCGTTGCGCCAGTGGGGTCCAGTCGGTGCGCACCGTCTCCAGTCCCTTGTAGGTCACCTTGTCCTCGCCGCCCTCGGTGCGGACGTAACCGGCATAGCGTTTCTTGCTGCCGGTGTCGGAGCCGCGCACATTGGGCATGAGGAAGCGCTGGTAATGCACC
>JAFAMT010000402.1 GCA_019233085.1 Herbaspirillum sp. | reverse complement strand
TACGGCCCGTACGCGCTCCACCACGGCGGCATCGACCGTGCCACTGGTACCGACCAGCTGGCGGACGAAATCGGCCAGCACGTCCAGCCTGGCCTCGCCGGAAGGCAGGCCGTGACGCACGCCCTGGATGGCCTGGCTCGACAGGCCGACCTTCTTGCCCATCAGCGCGTGGGCCGCCAGGCAGTAATCGCAGCCAGCCTTTTCGCTCACGGCCAGCTTGATGGCTTCGATTTCCTTGGCCGACAGGCTGCTCTTGCGCAGCGCGCCATCCAGCTGCAGGGCCGATTCCAGCGCAACCGGACTCAGCGTGCCGATGCCGGCATAGGCATTGGGCACCATGCCGACGGCGGACTTGATGGCGGCAAACAGTTGGGCGGCCTGGCCGGTGGCTTCAGTAACGGGGGCAATGGTAAGACGGGGCATGACAGATCTCCTGTAGGAACGCTAGCGCCGGCATTGGCGGGATTGCCAGGGTGTGCCGTGTTGCGCATGGAGGTACTGTAGGCCGGTTGGGTGAAATGATGAATGCTTTAGAATGGCTTTAAATTGCTCAAAAATCTCAAAGTTTGAATCAAGGAAAGCCATGGATGCCCTCAGTCGTCTCCTGTCCCTGCACCCGGTGCGCGCTGGCCTGGACATGCGCTGCCGTTTCGGCCAGCCCTGGAACGTGCCGCATCCGGCCCTCTCCGAGCGGGTCGCGCCTTATCACTTCATCCTGGAGGGGACGGTGCAACTGCAGCTGGGCCAGGGCGAGCCCATGCGCTTGCAAGCCGGCGACCTGGTGGTGCTCATGCGCGGCGCCGCCCATGCGCTGTTCATCGCCCCTGCCGCTGATGCCGTCGAGGTACGCCAGGCGGTGAGCGCAGCCCCCGTGCAATTGCAGGTCAATGACGACCAGGCCGGTGGTGCCAGGCCGCTGTCGGATTTCCTGTGTGGGCAATTCCATTTCGATGCCCCGCACTCGGCCACCCTGATGCAGGCGCTGCCTGAGGTCCTGCTGGTGCGCGGTGCGGCGTTGCCCGAGGCCGACGGCTTGCGCATGCTGGCCACCCTGTTGCGCAACGAATGCGGTGGTGCCGATGGCCGCGCAGCACCGCGCGCCGGCGCCCAGGCCGTGGTGAGCGGCCTGGCAGCGGCCCTGTTCGGCCTGGTCTTGCGCGCCTGGCTGGCCCAAGGGGGGCCGCAGCCGGGTTTGCTGGCCCTGCTGGCGCATCCTGTATTGCAGGGTGCATTGCAGGCCATGCTGGAGGCCCTGCACGAGGACTGGTCGCTGCAGCGCCTGGCGGCACTGTGCCATATGTCGCGTGCCACCTTCGTGCGACGCTTCCAGCAGGTGGGGGGAGCCACGCCGGCCGAGGTCCTGCAGCAATTGCGCATGGCACAGGCCGCACGGCTGTTGGTCTATAGCAAGATGTCCACGGCGCAGATCGGCGAAGCCGTGGGCTACCAGTCGGAAGCCGCCTTCAACCGCGTATTCAAGAAATTCAGTGCCTTGGGGCCAGGCGCTTACCGGCGCCAGGTGCGGGCAGTCCAGGCAGTGGGGGAGGGGATCAGCGAATAGGCAGGCGGATGGTGTTCTTCACTTCTTCCATCACGGCATAGGTGTGGGTCTCGCGCACGCCCTTGAGTTGCAGCAGCGACTTGCCCAGGAATTCGCGATAGGCGTTCATGTCCTTGACCCGCGACTTGACCAGGTAGTCGAAGCCGCCGGCGACCATGTGACACTCCATGATCTCGGGAATGCTCTGCACGCTCTTCTTGAATTCGGCGAAGACATCCGGCGTGGTGCGGTCCAGCACCACCTCGATGAAGACCAGCAGCGACACGTCCAGCAGCTCGGGATTCAACTGCGCCGCATAGCCCAGGATATAGCCCGCCTCCTGCAACTTGCGCACCCGTTCCAGGCAGGCCGCCGGGGACAGGTTCACACGGGCGGCCAGGTCGACGTTGCTGATGCGACCGTCATTTTGCAGTTCGGTCAGAATTTTCTTGCTGATCTTGTCGAGCACGGCCATGGTTTCTGAACTTTATTCTGTTAAAAAAATTTACAGTGAATTTAATTCTGATTATAAAGGTAATAAACGCGCCTAATATCAAGAAAGAGTCAATAGAATCCTCCCTCATAAAAACATAACGTAATGCGGGCATGATGCGCCAACTATGGTGCATCTGCGCGGATGACAGCAGCTTCTCCGGCAACTTTTGTGAGTTTTTGTTTTGCCAGGCATGCGCTGCCCCCGCAAGGTGGCAGCAAGGCCGGCATCGACGGAACCGCGTCCCCGTTTCCCACAAGGAAGAGGGTGGCGCAAATCCTGCTTTTCCAGCGTTTTCAATGCAATTACCCAACCGCAGTCTGACTTTCTAGAAGAGAGGAAACACCCCATGTTCAAGCGCGTCTCCGGACTCAACATCATCGCCGCCTCGCTGGCGCTGATCCCCGCCTTCGCCATGGCGCAGGAAACCCAGGTCGTCAAGATCGGTTTCTCCAGCCCGCTCACTGGCCCACAGGCGTCCGCCGGCAAGGACAACCAGGGCGGCCTGATGATGGCCGTCGAGCGTCTGAATGCGCAACCCATCACCGTGGGCGGCAAGAAGATCAAGTTCGAAGTCATCGCCGAAGACGACCAGGCCGACCCCAAGTCGGGCGTGGCCGCAGCACAGAAGCTGGCTGACCAGGGCATCAAGGCCATCGTCGGTCCCTACAACTCGGGCGTGACCATCCCCGCTTCGCGCGTCTACAACGATGCCGGCATCGTGGTGGCCACCGTGGCTTCCAATCCCAAGATCACCCAGCAAGGGTTCGCTACCCTGTTCCGCGTGGCCGCCAGCGACAGCCAACTGGGCGGCAAGATGGCTCTCTACGCTGCCAAGGAACTGAAGTTCAAGCGCGTGGCCGTGATCGATGACCGCACCGCCTATGGCCAGGGTCTGGCCGAGGAATTCGCCAAGGTCGCCAAGGCCAACGGCATCGAAGTGGTCAGCAAGGACTTCACCAACGACAAGGCCACCGACTTCACCGCCATCCTGACCTCCATCAAGGGCAAGAAGCCCGACGCCGTGTTCCTGGGCGGTTACGCTCCGCAGGGCGGCCCGATCAAGCGCCAGATGAAGCAGCTGGGCATCGACGTGCCCCTGATGGGTGGCGACGGCATCTGCTCGCCGGAAATGGGCCGCCTGGGTGGCGACGCCATCGGTGAAACGGTCTACTGTACCCAAGGCGGCACCATGCTGGACAAGGCCAAGGAAGGCAAGGTCTTCTCCGACGACTACCAGAAGAAGTACAACCGTCCTGCCGAAACCTATGCCGTCTCCTTCTATGACGGCATGATGCTCATCGCCCAGGCCATGAAGCAGGCCAACTCGGTCGATCCCAAGGCCTTCGGCCCGGCCCTGGCCAAGATCAGCTACAAGGGCGTGGCCGGTCAGTACGACTTCGACGCCAACCACGACCTGAAGCAGTCGCCCGTGACGGTCTATCGCTTCAAGGATGGCCTGCCGGTCCCGCTGACCAGCTACTGATCGCGGATCGCCGATCGCCGATCGCTGATCGGCCACCCGCGTCGGCCTGAGGTTGCGCGCACTGCCCGCCAGTGCGCGCGCCCCGGCCTCCTGCTCCCGTTCTATCCTGTCGTACCCCGCTTCCCGCCGGCCTTGGCCGCCTGGGGAGCATTCGTCGCATGCGTGCTGCTGGCAGCCGCATAGCGGTGGTACCCTGTGCCCTTGACGGCACCTGCAGCAACCTGAGGAAGGAAGTCCATGCTCAGCTATACCCGTACCGTCCAGACCATCGATGCCCACACCGGTGGCGAGCCCCTGCGCATCGTCGTCTCGGGCCTGCCCAAGATCCCTGCCGGCACCATCCTGGAACAGCGCGCCTGGCTGCGCGAGCATCGCGACGACCTGCGCTGTTTCCTCATGAACGAGCCGCGCGGCCACGCCGACATGTATGGCGCCTACCTGCTGCCGCCGGTGACGGCCGGCGCTGATTTCGGCGTCATCTTCATCCACAACGAAGGCTATAGCGACATGTGCGGCCACGGCATCATCGCCCTGGGCAAGGTGCTGGTCGAGATGGGCTATGTCGAGCGCACGCAGCCGCAGACCCGCATCTGCTTCGATGCCCCGGCCGGCTTCATCGAAGCCTTCGTCGAATGGGATGGCGTACGTGCCGGCAAGGTCAGCTTCAACAACGTGCCCGCCTTCATCTACCAGCGTGATGTCGAAGTGGATACGCCCGGGTTTGGCAAGATCGTCGGCGACATCGTCTTCGGCGGCGCCTTCTACTACTACATCAACGCCGCCCAGGCCGGTCTCACGGTCAAGCCGGAGCTGGTGCGCCAGCTGATCCAGCTGGGTGCCGAGACCAAGGCTGCGGTCATCGCCAAGGTGGCCATCGCCCATCCGCTGGAGCCGGGCCTCAATACGCTTTACGGCACCATCATCGACAGCGAACCCAATTTCCCCGGCGCCGACCAGTCCAACGTCTGCATCTTCGCCGACCGCGAGGTGGATCGTTCGCCCACCGGCACCGGTACCTCCGGCCGCGCCGCCCAGCTGTTCCTGCGCGGCCGCCTGGCGCTGGACCAGAACTACGTCAACGGCAGCATCGTGGGCAGCAACTTCGGTGTACGCGTGACGGCACCGACCAAGGTGGGCCCGTTCGATGGCGCCCTCACCGAGGTCAGCGGCCACGCTCACATCATGAGCACCAACCAGTGGGTACTGGAAGAGTCCGATCCCTTCCCGACCGGTTTCTTCCTGCGCTGAGCGCAGCTTCGTCACCAGGATCTCCATGCACATCCTCGACCCTCGCCAAACCGCCCAGGCCTTGCCCTACACCACCCTGGTGAGTGCGCTAGAACGCGCCACCCAGGAGCTGGCCAGCGGCGCCATCCGCGCGCCCGAGCGCCAGGTCGTGCCGATCGATGCCACCAGTGTCCTGCTGGGCATGCCCGCCATCGCCGACGACCTCTCGGTGACCAAGCGCATCACCGTGCACGCCGACAACGCACGCCACCAGCTGCCCGCGATCCAGGGCGAGGTGGTGGCCTTCGAGACCCATACCGGCCGCCGCATCGCCCTGATGGATGGCCCCACCGTCACCGGCCGGCGCACGGCCGCCATGAGCATGCTGGGCATCCGCACGCTGCTGCCGCGCACGCCACGTTCGGCACTGCTGATCGGCACTGGCGCGCAGGCCGCCGCGCATGCCGATGCCCTGGTCGAGGTCTTCGGCGTGCAACAGTTCTGGATCGCCGCACGCGACCTCGACCGCACGCAGGCCTTCTGCCGCGCGCTCTGCGAACGTCACCCGCAAGTGGTGGCCAGTCCCTTGCCGGCACGGATGTTGCAAGAGGATCTGCCACGCACCGATGTGGTGATTGCCTTGACGACCTCGCGCACTGCCGTCATCCCGGAACACATCGCCGCCGATACGCTGGCCATCGGCGTGGGTGCCTTCAAGCCGGACATGGTGGAGTTTCCGCCGGCGCTATTGCATGCGCGCCGCATCGTGGTCGACGACCTCGATGGCGCCCATCACGAAGCCGGCGATCTCATCCAGGCCAAGGTGGACTGGGCGCGCGTGGTCGCCATCAGTGATGTGGTGGCGGGCAAGCTGGCCGCGGCCGACCTGGCCAGCGCCGGTGTGCTGCCGGTCTTCAAGACCGTGGGCCAGGCCTCCTGGGACCTGGCCGCCGCCCGCGTGATGCGAGCGACGCTGGGACTCTGACATCGACGCACCGGGCGCGAGAAGCTTCGCGCCTTTTTTTGTACCTGCCTTATCAGACTTTTATCTGACTTGTTTTTTCATCCGTATTTTTCACGCTTCACATTACGCTTCACGGGAGACACCGCTTCATGGACATTTTCATCCAGCAGATCATCAACGGATTGGTGCTAGGCAGCATGTACGCACTGATCGCCCTGGGCTACACCATGGTGTACGGGGTGCTGAACCTGATCAACTTCGCCCACGGCGACATCCTGATGGTGGGAGCGATGGTGGGCCTGTCACTGCTCAAAGTGGTGCAGCATGTGGCGCCGGGTCTGCCGGGCATCGTGCAACTGGTCATCGCCATCGTCGGTGCCATTCCGGTGTGCATCGTGGTGAGCCTCCTGATCGAGCGCATCGCCTATCGCCCGCTGCGCAATGCGCCGCGCCTGGCCCCGCTGATCACGGCCATCGGCGTATCCATCCTGCTGCAGACCTTCGCCATGATGATCTGGGGCCGCAGCCCGCTGCCCTTCCCGCAGGTCATGCCCTCTGACCCGGTGCATATCGCCGGCGCCCTGATCTCTCCCACGCAGATCATGTTGCTGGTACTGGCCGTGGCGGCCATGGCGGGCCTGGTGCTGATCGTGGAGAAGACCAAGATGGGCCGCGCCATGCGCGCCACCGCCGAGAACCCGCGTATCGCCGGCCTGATGGGCGTGGATTCCAACAAGGTCATCGTGGTGACCTTCGCCATCGGCGCCGCGCTGGCGGCCAT
>JAFAMT010000314.1 GCA_019233085.1 Herbaspirillum sp. | reverse complement strand
TGGAGCGCATGCCGCAGCTGGCCTATGCCGGGGCGGTCGACAACAACGGCTACTTTCCCACGCACAACAAGAAATTCTCGCAGCCCTTGACGGGCAACTATGATGTCGACCTGGTCAACAACCGCACCAAGCGCATCTTCAGCGACCGCACCGGCAAGCGCTGCGGCGCCAATACCAAGCCCTTCCTGCTGCAAACCTACAAGCGCGATACCGGCGAGGTCATGCACGACCTGTCGGTGCCTATCTATGTGCATGGCAAGCACTGGGGCGGCTTCCGGGTCGGTTACCGCTCCAGTCACGCGCCGGCCTCGGGGACGGTCACTGCGACGGGGCCAGCGGCGGCGCCAGGGCAGCCCCGGATTGCGACCCGATTGCCCGCAGCGCCGCTCGGGGCAAGCGCTGTGAGGATTTCCAAGCATTGAGAATGCAAGCACGCCGGCTGGTGATTGACTTGCCGCAATAGGGGGGTAAAACCGTTTCATTTCCGGGGCTGATTTGCTTGACCCCGCCTGGTGGCTGATAGATTATTCGACAAGGGGATAGCCGCCCGCACAGAGCGGGCGTTAGACAGCAAACGGCGCGCCGGTCGCGGCGCCGTACCAGGGAAGGAAAGACAGTGAAGCCTACGGTGCCAAGCAAGGGCGAATCATCCGGCAAGGAGTTCGATTTCAACAGCCGTGATTTCGAGCGCGTGCGTGGCCTCATCTACCAGCGGGCGGGTATCGCGCTGGCCGACAGCAAGCAGGAGATGGTCTACAGCCGCCTGGCGCGGCGCCTGCGCGCTACTGGCATTACTTCCTTCAACCAGTACCTGGACATGCTGGAGCGCACCCACGATTCGGACGAGTGGGAGGCCTTCACCAATGCGCTGACCACCAACCTGACCTCGTTCTTCCGCGAGGCGCACCATTTCCCCATCCTGGCCGACTTCCTCAAGACCCTGAAGGAGCCCGCCACCATCTGGTGTTCGGCCGCCTCCACGGGGGAGGAGCCCTACACCATCGCCATGACCGCCTGCGAGGCCTACGGATCGCTGACGCCACCGGTGCAGATCGTGGCCACCGACATCGATACCAATGTGCTGGCCACCGGCGCCAATGGCGTCTATCCCATGGAGCGCATCGAGAAGATGTCGCCCGAGCGGGTCAAGAAATTCTTCCTGCGTGGCAAGGGGAGCCACGAGGGCTACGTGCGCGTACGCCCGGAGTTGCGCAAGCTGATCACCTTCAAGCAGCTCAACCTGCTGGCCGACGGCTGGCCCATCAGCGGCCAGTTCGACGTGATCTTCTGTCGCAACGTGATGATCTATTTCGATAAACCTACCCAGGGCAAGATCCTGTCCAGATTTGTACCATTGATGAAGCCCCATGCCTTGCTGTTCGCCGGCCATTCGGAGAACTTCCTGTATGTCTCCGATGCGCTCAAGCTCAAGGGCAAGACGGTCTATGAACTCAACGCAGCCCAGCGCGGTACAAGGACCAAGACATGAGCCAGGCCTCGGAGCAGATTGCCACCAATCTCTATTACGATCGTACCTTCGATTGCGACGCGGCCAAGATCCTGCCGGGTGAGTATTTTTTCACCGGCAAGGACATGATGATCGTGACCGTGCTCGGGTCCTGTGTCTCGGCCTGTATCCGCGACCGCGTCTCGGGCATCGGCGGGATGAACCACTTCATGCTGCCTGACGGTGGCGGCGATGACGGCAGTCCCATCTCGGCCTCGGCGCGCTATGGCACCTATGCCATGGAAGTGCTGATCAACGAAGTCCTGAAATCCGGCGCCCGGCGTGAGAACCTGGAGGCCAAGGTGTTCGGCGGCGGCAACGTGCTGCGCGGCTTTTCGGCCATCAATGTGGGCGAGCGCAATGCCGAGTTCGTGCGGCGCTACCTCAAGGCGGAGAATATCCGCGTGGTGGCCGAAGACCTCAATGACATCTATCCGCGCAAGGTCTACTTCTTCCCCCGCACCGGCAAGGTGCTGGTGAAGAAGCTCAAGCAGATGCATAACAATACGCTGGTGGATCGCGAAAAAGCCTACGCCAGCAAGCTGGTGACCAAGCCGGTAGGCGGCGAGGTCGATCTGTTCTGATGAGCAGGGTTTGGCAGGTTCAGTGGAAGCAGGGCAATACGGAAACTAGAGTGTAGAGTGATGAAAATAAAAGTTCTTATCGTCGACGATTCGGCACTGATCCGCAGCGTGATGCGCGAGATCATCGGTAGTCAGCCAGACATGGAGGTGGTGGGCGTAGCGCCTGACCCCATCATTGCGCGCGAGCTGATCAAGCAGACCAATCCGGATGTATTGACGCTGGATGTGGAAATGCCGCGCATGGATGGCCTGGATTTCCTGGAAAAGCTCATGCGCCTGCGGCCCATGCCGGTGGTGATGGTGTCATCGCTGACCGAGCGCGGCTCCGAAATCACGTTGCGCGCCCTGGAACTGGGTGCCATCGATTTCGTGACCAAGCCCAAGATCTCCATCCAGAGCGGCATGCAGGAATATGCCGACATGATCGCCGACAAGATCCGGGCTGCTGCCAAGGCGCGCGTGCGGGCCCGTCCGCCGCGCAGCGCCGAGCAGGCCAATACGCCCGGCGAGGTGCTGCCGCAGATCCGCAATCCGCTCACCAGTAGCGAAAAGCTCATCATCATCGGCGCATCTACCGGCGGCACCGAGGCGATCAAGGAATTCCTCATCCGCATGCCCTCGGATTGCCCGGGCATCCTGATCACCCAGCACATGCCGGAAGGCTTTACCCGCTCCTTTGCCCAGCGCCTCAACAACCTGTGCAAGATCTCGGTGGTCGAGTCCGCCGGCAACGAGCGCGTGCTGCCTGGTCATGCCTACATCGCCCCGGGCCATTCGCACCTGAAGCTGGTGCGCAGCGGCGCCAACTACATGACCCAGCTCGACCAGGGGCCGCCGGTGAACCGGCACCGTCCCTCGGTGGACGTGCTGTTCCAGTCGGCCGCCAGCTGCGCCGGCAAGAACGCCGTGGGCGTCATTCTCACGGGCATGGGCAAGGACGGCGCCCAGGGCATGCTGGAAATGCGCAATGCCGGGGCCTACAATTTTGCCCAGGATGAGGCCTCCTGCGTGGTGTTCGGCATGCCGCGCGAGGCCATCGCCATCGGTGCCGCGCATGAGGTGCTGTCCTTGCAGGCCATGCCGGGACGGGTGCTGGCGTGGCTGGCAGAACACGGCAGTCGCGCCCTGCGCGTCTGAAATGGCTGGCGGCAGCGATTGTGCTGCCATTTTTGCTATTGCTGCACTACAATTCCGAGGCAGCCGAGAGGGATGCATCTGCAGCATAGTGCCGCGGGTGCAATACACAGAAAAAGGGGGCGGTTCAAGTTCGCATCCGGGCTTGCCGTAACCAAGAATTCAATTGAACAGATGGAGTCTTAGCATGTCGGGTCCCAATACCAAGTTCTTAGTCGTCGATGATTTCTCGACCATGCGCCGCATCGTGCGCAACCTGCTCAAGGAGTTGGGCTACACCAACGTGGATGAGGCCGAAGACGGTGTCCAGGCGCTGCAGAAGCTGCGCAGCGACCAGTTCGACTTCGTCGTCTCCGACTGGAACATGCCCAATATGGACGGCCTGACCATGCTGCAGGAAATCCGCAAGGATCCGGCACTGTCCAAGCTGCCGGTGCTGATGGTGACGGCCGAGGCCAAGAAGGAAAACATCGTCGCCGCCGCCCAGGCTGGCGCCAATGGCTATGTGGTCAAGCCGTTCACCGCAGCCACGCTGGATGAAAAGCTGGCCAAGATCTTCGAAAAGATGGCCGCAGGTGGCTGATATGGAAGAGGGCCTCGATCCTGCCCGCAAGTCCTCCGGCGAAGCCGCCGCGGCGAACGAAGAGGTGCTGGTACGTATCGGTCACATGACGCGCAACCTGCACGACAGCCTGCGCGGCCTGGGTTTTGACCGCCTTCTGGAGAGGGCTGCCAGCGACATGCCGGACGCCCGAGACCGCCTTGAATACGTGGCCCGCATGACCGAGCAGGCCGCGCAGCGTGTTCTCAATGCCACCGAGCTGGCCAGCCCCTTGCAGGAGCGCATCGGCGAGGGTGCCAGTGAGCTCAAGGCGCAATGGGATGCCGTCAATGCGGGCAGTTTCTCCGAGGCCGATTATCGCGCCCTGGGAGCGAAGACCGCGGCCTTCCTGGCCCAGGCCGGGGAGGACAGCAGCGTGACCAAGCAGCAACTGCTGGACATCATGATGGCCCAGGATTTCCAGGACCTGACCGGCCAGGTCATCAAGCGCGTCACCAAGCTGGCGCACGACCTGGAGTCGCAACTGGTGCAATTGCTGGTCGATTATTCACCCTCCGAAGCCAAGTGCGAGGATACCGGCCTGCTCAACGGGCCGCAGATCGATCCGGCTGGCAAGGACGTGATCGCCAACCAGGGGCAGGTCGACGATCTGCTGGAAAGCCTGGGTTTCTGAGGCTGGTCCGGACGGGCGCGAAGACTCTTTTCGCGCCCGTAGCCTGCATGTTGTGATGTTTTGGCAAGTTTTATTGCCTGCCTTGCCCTGCATGCCGGGCATTTCCCAGATTTCGAGACGTATCGTTCTATCTGACCCAGACGCTTGCGTTTTTGCCTAGTCCGAAATGCGGGACCTTTCCATCCCTATTCCCCTGATGATCCCGCCACGCCGTCCCCAATAATCCTGCCTATTGTTCTAGAAATCCGTCCATTGAAAGTGTTCCTGGACGGATGTGCAGTTTTGCAGGGGGATGCGGCGGATGGCCGAAGATAGCGACATGGAGCGGACCGAACCCGCCACGGGTAAACGCCTTGAGCGTGCCCGTGAGCAGGGGGATGTGCCGCGCTCGCGCGAGCTGGCTACTTGTCTGTTGCTGCTGGTGGGGGGCAGCTGTGTGTGGATGTTCAGTGGTCCGGTGGTGACCAGCGTGAACCGCATCATGGTGGCCACGCTCAGTTTCGAGCGCGCCGCCGCCTTCGACCCGGTGGTGCTGTTCAATATGCTCAGCGCCCATTTCATGGAGGTCGCCATCTCCATCATCCCGATCGCCTTCATGTTGACACTGGCGGCCATGGCGGCGCCCCTGATGCTGGGCGGCTGGCTGTTCAATGTGGATTCGCTGGCACCCAAGTTCGGCAAGCTCAATCCCCTGAACGGGATTGGCAACATGTTTTCCCTCAATTCCCTGGTCGAGCTGGGCAAGGCCGTCCTCAAGACCCTGGTGGTCGGGATCGTGGCCTGGCTGGTCATCCGCAGCCAGATCGACGCCGTCATGGGGCTGGGCGTGGAATCCCTGGCGACCGCCAGCAGCCACTCGGCGCACCTGTTGTGGATCAGCTTCATCGTGATCGTCTCGGCGCTGGCCTTCATCGCTGCCATCGATGTGCCCTACCAGATCTGGAACTATGGCCGCAAGCTGCGCATGACACGCCAGGAAGTCAAGCAGGAGCACAAGGAATCCGAGGGCGATCCGCACATCAAGGGCAAGATCCGCGCGATGCAGCGCGCCATGGCCCGTCGCCGCATGATGGCCGAAGTGCCCACCGCCGACGTGGTGGTGACCAACCCGACCCACTTTGCAGTCGCCCTGAAATATACCGAAGGTAAAATGGCCGCGCCCACGGTGGTGGCCAAGGGGTCCGACGAGATCGCCGCCAAGATTCGCGAGATCGCCCGCGAGAACAAGGTGCCGCTGCTGGAAGCCCCGCCCCTGGCGCGTGCCTTGCACGCCCACACCGAGATCGGCGACCAGATTCCCGAGGCGCTCTATACCGCCGTGGCCGAGGTGCTGGCCTATGTGTTCCAGCTGCGCACCTATGGCCAGTTCGGCGGTCAGCGTCCGGTCGAGCCCACCGAGCTGCAGGTGCCCAGGGACCTGGACCCGGCGACCGCGCCCAAGAAACCGCGCGGAGCACAGCGTAGAAGCACGCAGTAACTATGGCAACCAAACTCAATACCCTGAAAATCCCGGCCTGGGTGCCGCTCAAGAACAGCCGGGCGCTGGCAGCGCCTATCCTCATCGTCATGATGCTGGCCATGATGGTGCTGCCATTGCCGGCCTTCATGCTGGACCTGCTGTTCAGCTTCAACATCTCGCTGTCGGTGATCGTGCTGATGACCGCGCTCTATACGGTCAAGCCGCTGGACTTCATCGCCTTCCCGGCGGTGCTGCTGGTGTCGACCATGCTGCGGCTGTCACTGAACGTGGCCTCGACCCGGGTGGTGCTGACCGAGGGCCACACCGGCCCGGATGCGGCCGGCAAGGTGATCGAGGCCTTCGGTCACTTCCTGATCGGGGGCAACTACACGGTCGGTATCGTGGTCTTCATCATCCTGACCATCATCAACTTCATGGTGGTGACCAAGGGTGCCGGTCGTATCGCCGAAGTGGGTGCCCGCTTCACCCTGGACGCCATGCCCGGCAAGCAGATGGCCATCGATGCCGACCTCAACGCCGGCCTCATCGGCGAGCCCGAGGCCCGTGCCCGCCGCAAGGAAGTGGCGCAGGAATCCGAATTCTATGGCGCCATGGACGGTGCCTCCAAGTATGTGCGCGGCGACGCCGTGGCCGGCATCATCGTCACCGTGGTCAACATCGTCGGCGGCCTGGTGGTGGGCATGGTGCAGCACGACCTGGCCTTTGACGCCGCCCTGAAGAACTACACCCTGCTGGCCATCGGTGACGGCCTGGTGGCACAGATCCCCTCGCTGATCATCTCCACCGCCGCCGGTGTGGTGGTCTCGCGCGTGGCCAACGACCAGGACGTCGGCGGACAGCTGATCAACCAGCTCTTTGCCAAGCCGGAGGTGCTCTACATCACCGCAGTCATCATCGGCGGCATGGGCCTGATCCCGGGCATGCCGCATATCGCCTTCATCCTGCTGGCGGCGGCCATGGGCGGTGGGGCCTACGCCATCGGCAAGCGCGCCGAGAAGGCCAAGGCGGAAGCCGCTGCCCAGCCGCAGGCCTCGTCGGCTGCCGCGCCGATGCAAGAAAACGAAGAGGCGACCTGGAACGACGTCATGCCGGTCGATACCCTGGGCCTGGAAGTGGGTTACCGCCTGATTCCGCTGGTCGACAAGGGGCAGGGCGGCGAATTGCTCAAGCGCATCAAGGGCATCCGCAAGAAATTCGCCCAGGAAGTCGGCTTTTTGTCTCCGCCCATTCATATCCGCGACAATCTGGAATTGAAACCCTCGGCCTATCGCATTACCCTCAAGGGTGTGGAAGTCGGCAACGGCGAAGCGCATGCGGGCCAGTACCTGGCCATCAATCCCGGCATGGTGACCGGCCCCTTGCCGGGCATGATGACCACCGATCCGGCGTTTGGCCTGCCGGCTGTCTGGATCGAGAACGGCCTGCGCGAGCAGGCTTCCACGATGGGCTACACTGTGGTGGATGCCGGTACCGTGGTGGCGACCCACCTGAACCACCTCATCACCACCCATGCGGCCGAGCTGTTGGGGCGCCAGGAAGTGCAGAGCCTGCTCGACCACCTGGCCAAGGAAGCGCCCAAGCTGGTCGAGGACCTGGTACCCAAGATGCTGCCGCTGGGCACCTTGCAGAAGGTGTTGCAGAACTTGTTGCTGGAAGGCGTGCATATCCGCGATATGCGCACCATCATCGAGACCCTGGCCGAGAACGTGGCGCGCGTGCAGGATCCCACCGATCTCACGGCCATCGTGCGTATCGCGCTGGGCCGGGCCATCGTGCAGCAGATCTTCCCGGGCGAGAGCGAGTTGCCGGTCATGGCGCTCGACTCCAAGCTGGAGCGCCTGCTGATGCAGGCACTGCAGGCCAGTGGCGAAAGCGGCGGCATCGAGCCCGGCCTGGCCGACTCGCTGGTGACGCAGGCTGAAATGGCAGCGCAACGCCAGGAGCAGATGGGCCTGGCCCCGGTATTGCTGGTGGGGGCGCCGCTGCGGACATTGCTGGCGCGCTTCCTGCGTCGGGCCATGCCACAATTGCGTGTGTTGTCGCACGCTGAAATACCGGAATCGAAAACGATTAAAGTTACTAGCCTAGTTGGAGGGCAAGCATGAACGTCAAGAAATTTATCGCCAATTCTTCTCGCGAGGCCTGGCGCCAGGTTCGCGAGGCGCTCGGGCCGGATGCCGTCATTCTCTCCAACCGCAATATTCCCGACGGGGTGGAAATCCTGGCCATGGCCAATGAGGACATGACCACCCTGGTCGCGCCCACGGGCGCGCGCGAGGCGGCGGGGCGGCCCCAGGCGGCATCCCTGCAGCAGCAGTCGGGCTTGCCGCCGGCGCAGCAACCCAGGCGACCGGCCTTGCTGTCCTCGCCGGTGGCCTCACAGGCCCCGCGCCAGCCGCGCGCCGAGGCAGCGCCGCTGCTGGACCAGCAGCCGCTGGGTCGCATCCATGCCCGTTCCGCCGACGGTGCCACGCCCACCAGTGATGCCCGTGTCTGGCGCAGTCGCAGCGGTGATGGCGCAGCCCGCCAGGCCGGTACCGGCGAGTCCTCCGAGACCAGCGAACAGGAATCGGCACGTCCGCGCTCAGCCTTGCCCGAGTTCGACGGCAAGGACTACGATGAGATCCTCTCGGAAGTCATGAGCGAGATCCGCTCCATGCGCGGCGTGCTGGAAACCCAGCTGGCCGAGATCTCCTGGGGTGGCACGCAAAAGCGCGAGCCGCTCAAGGGCATCGTGCTCAAGGAAATGCTGGCGGCCGGCTTCTCGGCCAGCCTGTCGCGCCTGATCACCGAAAACCTGCCGGCCAACTCGAAGTCGCAGGACATCATGTTCTGGGTCAAGTCGGTGCTGGCGCGCAACCTCAACACCCTGTCCAACGAAAACGAACTGCTGGAAAATGGCGGCGTCTTCGCCCTGGTCGGCCCCACCGGCGTGGGCAAGACCACCACCACCGCCAAGCTGGCGGCGCGCTGCGTGATGCGCCACGGCTCCGGCAAGCTGGCCCTGATCACCACCGACGGTTACCGTATCGGTGGCTACGAACAACTGCGCATCTACGGCAAGATCCTGGGCGTGATGGTGCACTCGGTCAAGGATGAGGCCGACCTGCGCATCGCCCTGCAGGAACTCAAGGGCAAGCATACCGTGCTCATCGATACGGCCGGCGTGGGCCAGCGTGACCAGATGGTGGTCGAGCAGGATGCCATGCTCGCCGGCGCCGGCGTGGACATCAAGCGCCTGCTCTGCCTGAACGCCACGGCCACCGGCGGCACCCTCAACGAGGTGGTGCATGCCTATTCCAGCTCCGGCCTGGCCGGCTGCATCGTCACCAAGCTCGACGAGGCCGCCACCATCGGCAATGTGCTGGACGTGGTGATCCGCCACAAGCTCAATCTGCACTACGTCGCCAACGGCCAGCGCGTGCCGGAAGACCTGCACGTGGCCAACAAGCTCTACCTGGCCGACCGCGCCTTCAAGCAGAAGCGCGAAACCGCCCCTTTTGAATTCCAGGAGTCCGAATTGCCCGGGGTCATTGGTCCGACTGCCATGTCGATGAATGACAAAGGCTTGCGCGAGGTGAGCTTTGGCTAGTTACGACATCGATCAGGCAGCAGGACTGCGCCGGATGCTGGAGCGCCCGGTGCCACGGCTTTTCACGTTCTTCTCGGTGCTGGGCGAGGAAGAGAAGAGCGCCATGCTGATCAACCTGGCGGCATCGCTGTCCCAGGGGAATCACCATGTGCTGGTCATTGATGGTGACGTTGCCTCCACGGGGCTACTCACCCGTATCGGCTTGCGCCACGATGTGGCGACCCTGCAGGAGGTGGCGCGCATGGAGCGTCCACTGGGCGAGGCCATGCGCCTGCTGCCGGAGGGTTTCTCGATGGCGCGGATCGCGCGCCGCGCGGTGCCTTCCGCGGCCGATCCGCAGGCCGGGCGGCTGGCGGAGATCTTCGACAGCCTCATCGAGCAGGCCGAGATCACGCTGGTCAATGGCGTGCTGGCGGCGGACCAGTCCATGCCGGTGCCGACCATGGAGATGGGCGAAATCGTCATCCAGGTGTCGACCACGGCGACCTCGATCAAGGCGGCCTACGTGCTGCTCAAGAACCTGAGCGACCGCATCGGACGCCGTCCTTTCAGTCTCATCGTCAACGACGCCACCGAGGCCGAGGCGCGTACCGTCCATGCCAACATGGCGCAGGCGGCCAGCCGCTACCTGGCCGCGCAGTTGAAGTTCCTGGGGTCCATCCCCGCTGATGACCATATCCGCCGGGCCACCGGGCAGGGGCGGGCGGTGATGGATGTGTTCCCGTTTGCGGGCGCGGCAGTGGCGTTCCAGCGCCTGGCCAAGCGCTTCACGCTGGCAGAGCCGGCGCGCGGCAGTTACGGCATGGCCACCGATGGTGCGAGTCTGGGAGTGTGACGTGCATGTATAACGTCAAGGGAAAGAAAGGCAAGAACGATTTGCTGGAGCAACATGCGCCGCTGGTGAAAAAGCTGGCGCATCAGCTCAAGGCAAAGTTGCCCCCTAGCGTCGAGGTCGATGACTTGATCCAGGCAGGCATGATGGGTCTGCTTGATGCCGTGCAGCGTTACGAAGAAACGCATGGTGCCCAGTTCGAGACCTATGCCGTGCAGCGTATCCGGGGTGCCATGCTCGACGAGTTGCGCAGCAGCGACTGGTTGCCGCGCAGCATCCGCCAGAATGCGCGCAAGGTGGAAGTGGCCCTGCAGACCCTGCTGCAGCAGCTGGGTCGCCAGCCGCAGGAAACCGAAGTGGCCCAGCACATGAAGATCAGCCTGGTCGAGTACCAGTCGCTGCTGACCGAGTGCGGCGGGCATCAGCTGATCTACTACGAAGATTTCCACGATGACGAGGGCGGTCACGAGCATTTCCTGGACCGCTACCAGACCGCCGAGTCGGATGACCCGCTGCAGAACCTCATCAACGGCGGTTTCCGCGAGGCTGTGGTCGACTCCATCAAGGCCCTGCCGGAGCGGGAGCAGCTCCTCATGGCGCTCTATTACGAGCAGGAGATGAACCTCAAGGAAATCGGCGCCGTCATGGGCGTGTCGGAGTCGCGCGTGTGCCAGTTGCACAGCCAGGCGATCTCGCGGATGCGCTCCTATCTGCGGGAGCATTCCTGGAGCGGCGTTTCCTGAGTGCCGGCGCGGCTGCCAGGAAAGCAAAAAGCCCGGCATTGCCGGGCTTTTTTATGCGTGGCCGATACAGGCTGGCCCCGGGCTTCTCACACCACGCCCAGCCTGCGGCCGGAAGACTTGATGCTGCTCTGGCCATCCGGTCCATAGAAGCTGCCGGTGCCGGTCTTGCCTTGCAGTACCGTCAGAGCGTTCTGGTTGATCGAGAGTTTCTTGCCGATCAGCAGGCCGTTGACGCGGTTGAGTTCCTTGGCATCCTGAGCCAGCTCAAACAGATCGGCCCAGACATCCTTGTCGGCATCCGAGCCTTGCTCGTTCATCCATTTCTGCATGCCGGTCTCGTCATCGGCATAGCCCAATTCCGCCAGCTGGCGATGACGATTTCCTGCCAGGGTGGTCATTTCGGCAACGATGGAAGCCTTTTCGGTGATGATTTCGGTCATCCCTTCGGCGCTGGCCTCCGACAGGAGCGCCTGTTCCTGGCGCAGCTTCTCGATGAGGCGCTGCAGGGCGCCTTTTTCCTGGTGCAGTTGGCTAGCGGGATGGCTCATGCGAAGATCTGTGGAAAGCGGGGATCAGGCTGGGGTACGGGCGTTGATCAGGGTCTTGACGGTGTCGATGACGCCGTTGGCAATCTTCTCGGGATCGATCTGGAAGGTGCCGTTGGCGATGGCCGCCTTGATCTCGGCCACTTTCTTGGCGTCGAAGCTGCCGCTGCCGCTGTTGACCTTGGTCTCCAGCGACTGGTAGGTGCTGGACAGGCGCACGCTGTCGGAAGCAGCGGCGTTAGCGGCGGCACCGTTGCCGGAGGCCACGCCAGACTGGGCATTGTTGCGCGTCTGGGTCTGCTCGGCATTGAGGGCAGCGGATTTGAGGGCGTCGTTAACGTTCACGGCAGTATTCCTTGTAGGGTGGGGGCGCTTTGCACCCGCCTGTCGTATGGATTATCGACCAATTCTCCGCAAACTTTAACACCATCGACCCCAAATTGCGGCTTCGGATGCATTTTTCTTCACAAGTCTGACAGGAATCCTTGTCAGTCGGCATTTCCTGCGATCAATAATTGATCTCAAGAATCCCGCCAGCCTTGGCAATGCCGCTCACTACCTGGCCTGCTGCCGTCCTGGCCTGGGCCATCTGTCCTTCGGTGGCATTGGTCAGGGCGCGTGCCTCGGTGGAAATCTGGAAGCCCGGGCCGTTGGACACCACCCGCACCGACTGGCCTTGCTGGACCACGCGCTGGTTGCGGATCGCATCCATGCGCAGCGGGGTGCCGGCGCGCAGCGACATGCCGGCCACCCGGCCCACTGCCTGGGATTCGTCGGTGATGACGCCGCTGGGCAGGCTGGACATGTCACCACGCACGCGCGTGATGTCGCTGGCGCTGATGGTCTGGCCCTGCACCAGCGGTACGGCGGCGACCAGGTAATCGGCCACCACTTGCACGTTGGCGCGCAGGTAGACCGTCCAGGGGGAGGGGGCGACACACTTGATGCCTACCGTGGTGCGGCCCCACAGGCGCGCGCCATTGGGCATGAAGGCTTGTGGTTCGACGCAGGCGGCCAGGGTCAGGCGCTGGTCGACCGGGTCGACGCTGATCGTGACGCTGCCGGGCAGGCCGGAGGTCTGGCTCTTGAGGAATTCCTGGGCGGATTGTTGTACGACGTGCAAGTCCTGGCGTTGCGGGGAATTCGGGTCGCTCTGTGCCTGGGTCGGGGCGGTCCAGCCCAGGCAGCCAGCCATCAGGGCCAGGGCGGCAAGGGCCTGGCGCGCTGCACCGACGGCGTGAAGGGGGTGTTTCATTTTAAGCAACCTGCCCGGCGCACGGGCCTTGTTCAATCTTGGCAGCCATCCTACTCCGCGCGCGTGAGGTCAAAAGGAGGAACAAGAGAGGCTTTTCTTGGTTTATCGCCCCTTAGAGTGGCGAGTGGGTCCGTATCATCAAGCCTACGTAATTCCATCATCGGCGTAGTGTGCGATCCCATCGCGGCGCCGGTCATCCTGGAGGGCCTGATGGTCTCTAAGCTCGACGATTTCTTCCGTTTCAATGAAATGGCGCTGAATCTGCGCGCCCAGCGCCAGCAGGTGCTCGCCTCCAATATCGCCAACGCCGACACGCCCAACTACAAGGCGCGCGACGTCAACTTTGCCGATGCGCTGCAGAACGCGCTGGAGAGCAAGTCGACCACCTTGCCGCCGCTGCAGCTGGCGCGCACGGCAGCGGCCCATGTGGCCGGAACGGCGCCGGACAACAGTGCCGGCAGCCTCGGCGGTTCGCCCTTGCTCTATCGCACCGTGACCCAGGGCAGCGTGGACGGCAATACGGTCGATATGGATGTGGAGCGCAACCAGTTCCTCGATAACGGCATCCGCTACGAAGCGGGCGTCACCGCCGTGAACGGCCAGATCAAGGCCATGATTAACGCCATCCAACCGGGTTGATAAGCCATGTCACTTTCCAACATCTTCAACGTTGCCGGCTCGGCCATGAGTGCGCAGTCGCAGCGCCTCAATGCGACGGCCAGCAATATCGCCAACGCCGACAGCGCCACCAGCCCCGACGGCACGCCCTACAAGGCCAAGCAGGTGGTGTTCCAGGCTATTCCCGTGGGCGATGTCAAGGACAGTGGCGTGAAAGTGGCGGCCGTGGTGGAAGACCAGGCGCCGCCCAAGCTGGTCTACGATCCCAAGCATCCCATGGCCGATGCCAATGGCTACGTCGCCATGCCCAACGTCAATCCGGTCGAGGAAATGGTCAACATGATCTCGGCTTCCCGCTCTTACCAGACCAATGTGGAAACCATGAATACCGCCAAGGCCATGCTGGTCAAGACTCTCACCATCGGTCAATAAGCCAAGGATAGTTCGCCATGACAACCGT
>JAFAMT010000086.1 GCA_019233085.1 Herbaspirillum sp. | reverse complement strand
ATGCAATGCCAGGTCGATGGGGTGGTTCATCGCATCGGCTCGAAGCAGTTTGTTGCGCAGCTATGTGAGCAGCCGCTGCCCTCGATCTTCCGCCAGGACACCGTCCTGGGTGCTGGTGCGGTCTACCTGGGCAGCGCCCATGGCTGGCTGGCACGCCTGGACCTGGCCGATGCCTTGCGTCCGGATGCGGTGGCCACCGTGGCTGCCTTCCGTGCGCTGGGCCTGCGTACCGTGCTGCTCAGTGGCGACCAGCCCGAGGTTTGCGCCGAGGTGGCCGCGCAGGCCGGTATCACCGAAGTGATCGCCGGCTGCACGCCGCAACGCAAGCTCGACTACGTGCACGGCTTGCAGCAGGGCGGGGCGGTGGTGGCCATTGTCGGCGACGGCATCAACGATGCGGCCATGCTGCGTGCCGGCGACGTCTCCTTTGCCATGGGCAAGGGCGCGGCGCTGGCGCAGGTCAGCGCCGATGCGGTGATCATGAGCGATCGCCTGCAGGCGGTGGCCGGTTGCGCGCGCATGGCCCAGCGCACCATGCGCATCGTGCGGCAGAACCTGGCGTGGGCCACGGTCTACAACGTGGTGGCGATCCCGGCGGCGGCCTTCGGTTTGCTCAATCCCTGGATGTCGGCAGTAGGCATGTCCCTCAGCTCGCTGCTGGTGGTGGGCAATGCGCTGCGGCTCAGTCGTGCATCGCGCCAGCAGCAGGTGGTACCACTGATGGCCTCCACGAAAACCGCCCTGGCAGGAGGCCTCTGATGGAAGCACTCTACCTGCTCATCCCCCTGAGCACATTGCTGGTCTTCGCGGCGATATGGGTGTTCTTCCGCGCCTCCGATGGAGGCCAGTTCGATGATCTCGAAGGTCCGGCCATGCGGATCCTGCATGATGACGACAGCGTCGCTGCCAGCAAGGACGAGGCTGCCAGCCACTAGTGGATCATCTCTCTGCTCGCGGTGCGGAGGTGGTCGGCGCTGGCCGTCGCGTGCTTGTTCCGCTGCCCTTGCCCACGTTGTTTCCCTGTCTTTACGTGCAGGCGTCTTCCCCCAATTGATACACGTCAATGACCACGGAGGTCATGCCCCGTAAGCTCACGTTGACCAGTACTCAACAATGTGGGGAGAGTTTCGTGAGCAAAGAAAATAGCTACAACTACACGGTTGTGCGCCAGTTCTCGGTGGCGACCATCCTGTGGGGCGTAGTCGGTATGTTGGTCGGTGTCATCATCGCCGCCCAGCTGGCATGGCCAGAACTGAACATGGGGATTCCCTGGCTCAGCTTCGGCCGGCTCCGACCGCTGCATACCAATGCGGTGATCTTCGCCTTCGGCGGCTGTGCGCTGATGGCAACGTCGTATTATGTCGTCCAGCGTACCTGCCAGGTGCGCCTGTTCTCGGACTTCCTGGCTGCCTTCACCTTCTGGGGCTGGCAGGTGGTGATCGTCGGTGCAGCCATCACGCTGCCCCTGGGCCTGACCCGCGGCAAGGAATATGCCGAACTGGAATGGCCGCTGACCATCCTCATCGCCGTCGTCTGGGTCGCCTATGCCGTGGTGTTCTTCGGCACGCTCATCAAGCGCAAGGTGCAGCACATCTACGTCGCTAACTGGTTCTACGGTGCCTTCATCATCGCCGTGGCCATCCTGCATATCGTCAACGGCATGACCATGCCGGCCACCCTGACCAAGTCGTACTCCATGTACAGCGGCGCACAGGATGCGATGATCCAGTGGTGGTACGGCCACAATGCGGTGGGCTTCTTCCTGACCGCCGGCTTCCTGGGCATGATGTATTACTTCATTCCCAAGCAGGTCAACCGCCCGGTCTATTCCTATCGACTGTCGATCGTGCACTTCTGGGCATTGATCTTCACCTACATGTGGGCCGGTCCGCACCACCTGCACTACACCGCGCTGCCTGACTGGACCCAGTCGCTGGGCATGGTGTTCTCGCTGATCCTGCTGGCACCCTCCTGGGGCGGCATGATCAACGGCATGATGACCCTGTCGGGCGCCTGGCACCAGCTGCGTACCGACCCCATCCTGAAGTTCCTGGTGGTGTCGCTGTCCTTCTACGGCATGTCCACCTTCGAAGGCCCGATGATGGCCATCAAGACCGTCAATTCGCTCTCCCACTACACCGACTGGACCATTGGTCACGTCCACTCCGGTGCCCTGGGCTGGGTCGGCTTCATCACCATGGGTTCCATGTACTACCTGATTCCGCGCCTGTCGGGCAAGACCCAGATGTGGAGCAAGGACCTGATCGAGATCCACTTCTGGGTGGCCACCATCGGCATCGTCCTCTATATCTCTTCGATGTGGATTGCCGGCGTGATGCAAGGCCTGATGTGGCGCGCGGTCAACGCCGACGGCACCCTGACCTACTCCTTCGTGGAAAGCGTCAAGGCCACCTACCCGTACTACATCATCCGTCTGATGGGCGGCCTGATGTACCTGTCCGGCATGCTGGTGATGGCCTACAACACCTGGCGCACGATGCGCGGCACCACGCTGGCTGTCGCACCGATTCCCGCCGCGACCAACGCTGCGCACTAATTGGGGGAAATGATGAAGTTTTCGCATGAATGGATTGAGAAGAACCCCTGGCTGCTGATTGCCCTGGTGTTGCTGGTGGTGAGCGTCGGTGGCCTGGCCGAAATCGTGCCGCTGTTCTTCCAGAAGTCGACCACGGAACCGATCGCGGGCCTGAAGCCCTACTCGGCGCTGCGCCTGGCAGGCCGTGACGTGTACATCCGCGAGGGCTGCTACAACTGCCACTCGCAGATGATCCGCCCGCTGCGCGCCGAGACCGAACGCTATGGCCACTATTCGGTCGCCGGTGAGTCGGTCTATGACCACCCCTTCCAATGGGGCTCCAAGCGCATCGGTCCCGACCTGGCCCGTGTGGGCGGCCGCTACAGCGACGAATGGCATCGCGCCCACCTGCACAATCCGCGTGACGTGGTGCCGGAATCGAACATGCCTAACTATCCCTGGCTGGAGCAGAACAAGCTGGACAACTACGACATCGTCGCGCGCATGAAGGCCCTGAAGCGCATCGGCGATCCGTACACCGAAGAAGACATCAAGAACGCCCCGGCCGAACTGGTCGGCAAGACCGAACAGGACGCGCTGATCGCCTACCTGCAAGGCCTGGGCGTACTGATCAAGGCGGAGAGATAAGACCATGATTGAATTCATCACCGACCCACGCAGCCTGATCACGCTGATCAGCTTCATCACATTTGCCGGCATTCTCTGGTGGACCTACGTGGGCCACAAGCCAGCCGACTTTTCGCAAGCCGAGATGATCCCCTTCGCCGATGGCGATATCGGCCAGCCAGCGGCGCAGGGCCTCGACAAGGAGGTGCGCCATGGCTGATTTCACCAATGGTTTCTGGAACATCTGGATCATCGTCCTGACCGTGCTGGGCATCGCCGGTTGCGCGCTGTTGCTGTGGCAGCAGTCCAACTGGAAGGTCAAGAAGGGCGACCAGCCGGTGGCGGGTTCCACCACCGGCCACGTCTGGGACGAAGACCTGACCGAGCTGAACAACCCGCTGCCGCGCTGGTGGATGTGGCTGTTCTACATCACCATCGTGTTCTCGATCGGCTACCTGGTGGCCTATCCCGGCCTGGGCAATTTCGCCGGCGTGCTGGGCTGGCATTCCACCAGCGAGCATGATGCCGACGTGAAGAAGGCCGAGGCCGAGTACATGCCCCTCTACGAGGGCTACATGAAGCAGGATCTCAAGGTGGTGGCCGCCGACCCGAAGGCCCATGCCATCGGCGAGCGGCTGTTCCTGACCTACTGCGCGCAGTGCCATGGCTCGGATGCCCGCGGCAACAAGGGCTTCCCCAACCTGACCGACGACGACTGGCTGCATGGCGGTACTCCTGAAATCATCAAGGAAACCATCATGAAGGGCCGTCACGGCGTGATGCCGCCGATGGG